>DTZQ01000126.1 GCA_012961305.1 Armatimonadota bacterium
GGGGTAAAGGCGTACCGTGAGGTAGGAACCATTCCCCAAACGGGGTGTGGGGGAGGCGCGCAGTCCGGTGAAGCGCAGCCAGGGCGAGGCTGCATCCCGGCCCCCTTCTACCGACCGAGCGGTTATGTTTCGCCCACTGCCGAAGAAGACGGTGGCCACTTCCCGCCCGTCCGCCGTGCTCACCTGAAAGCCCGTCCACCTGCCGGGCTGTCCTTGGGGAGCAACGCTTGTGCCTCCGTTGCGCAGAATTGGCTGGGCCTCCCCGGTCGCTACCAAGGCCCCGACCAATAGGACGCCGATACTAACTCTGGTCAGTTTCATGGTTTGTAAAATCCTCCGCGTAGAGTTCCTCTCCCCGGGCCGCCTCCAAAGCCTCCCCTGCTGCGGCGACTAACTCCTCTATTGCAAGCGGCGGCAGGTGGCCGCTTCCTCTCCCCCTCGTACCCGTTCCAACTACGGGGCCAGTTCTGGGGGCAAGTCACTAATGGGTATCGTCTGAGCCATGTTCGCCACTTCCTATCCCATTGTACAGCAATCGGTCTCCTCCGTCAAGTTTTTGCCCGCCGGGCGGCAGGCAGGGCCTCCGGGGGTACAAACCGCCGCTGGTAATCCCTTATCCATTCGGCAAAGGTCTTGCCCACATATTGCAACCCTTCCTGGCGCGTCCCTTCCATAGTGGAGCCCAACAGGCCCATCTCCACCCGCACCGGATCGGGACGAGGGCCTAACTGTTGCTCCCGCCAGCGGTTCAACTGTAATTCCAGCCGGTCCCGCACCGCGGGACATTGGTCCAGGAGGTTCTGGGTTTCATGGGGGTCGTCAGCGACGTGGTAGAGTTCGTCATAGTCAACGTGATACTGACCGGGGTCCACGTTTTTGAGGAGTTTCCATTCCTTCGTTCGAATTGCCCACTTGGCCATCCGCGAAGCCTCACAGGCGTAAATGGCCTCATAACCGGCTACCTCCTCTCCCTGCAGGGCCGGCATAAGACTTCGTCCCTCGAACTGAGCGGGCTTTTCTACCCCCAACAGGTCGCAGATGGTAGGGGCTATGTCAAGGTGTTGGAACATCTCCGTCACCCGCAGTCCAGCCTTTGCTCCCTCCGGCAGACGCACGATGAGCGGGACATGCAGCACGCAGTCGTAGATACCATGATGCTCAAAATAGACGTGGTGTTCGGTCATACTCTCGCCGTGGTCGGCAGTGACCAAAATGGCTGTGTTTTCCCACAGGCCCAACTCCTTCAGGCCGGTGAACAGGCGGCCTAAGTGCTCGTCGCAGTAGCGAATTTCAGCATCATACTGGGCAACGATGTAGTTCAAATCTGTGGGGTTGCCCATCCGGTCGTAGAGAAACCGTTTGAAGAAAGGGTAAACCAACTGGGCCTTAATCGGTTCCCAATCCTCCGGGCTGCCGCCGGAACCGTCGCCGGGGTAGAACTGGTGACGGTAGGGTCCAGGCGCCAGATAGGGCGAGTGGGGGTCCCAGGGGTGCAGGAACAGGAAAAACGGCTGCTGGTCACGGTAGGTGTGGAGCCATTTGAGGGCTGCGGTAGCAATCCATTCCATGGCGTTCTGGCGCAGGGTGAGGTAATGGTCGTAGCCCCGTCCGAACCAGGAGTGTCCCCCAGCGAGGTTGTCCACCGCGGCCGTGGTCACCTTTCCCCGCAAAATCTCCGGCAGAGTACGCAAGCCTGCGGGTAATTGGGCTCCCCGGCGGCCCTGCGAAACAATGCCGTGGGTAATTCCGTGAGTGCCGGTGAACAAACTGGTAAACCCCGGATGGGTAGGTATGCACGGAGCCCAGAAACTCTCGAAAGTCACCCCCTCCCCAGCCAACTCGTCCAACGCCGGGCTGGTTTTCCGTTGGTAGCCGTAGCAACTTAAGTGGTCTGCCCGGAGGGTATCAACGACGACCAGTACGACGTTCATGGGTTCCTCCTTGGAGGGTGATAGAAAAGCCCTGGATTTTCGTTGAACTGCCAGGGCAGAGTGGCCAAAGGAATATCGGTGACCAGGCGGCTCAGCACCGCCAGCGTGAACACCCGCAGGCAGGTCGCCGGCAGGTTGCTCTCCGCCAAAGATGGCAGTCCAACCTCTTCCCGCAGTTCCCCTCCCACAAGCCCCGGAGGCCCACCGAAGCCACCGTCCTCCCTTTGTTGCCGGAGCAGCGCGGGCCAGACTCGCTGCAAAGCCGAAACAATGTCTGCCCGCCGGCTCTCACCTCGCTCGCCCTCAAGTACCAAAGTGTGCACGGCGGCCAGGTCGGTGAACACCTCTTCACCTTGGGGGTGTGCAAACAGCCCCGCCTCGTTTTGGAGGTTCAAGACCTCCTCTACGGTTCGCGGCCTCAGCGGCAATTCGCGGTGGAAGTAAGCATAGAGCAGGTACAGGGGATACGCGCTGCGGAGGGCGGGGGAAACGGCCTTAGAGGTGCAGCCCCACCAGCCGGTTTGGGGGTTGAGCGCTGCGTCCACCCGGCCAAACCAGTAGCCCAGGGCCAAGCGAGTTTGGGGATGCCCCGTCTGGACCGCATCCAAGCACAGAGCCCCGCCTAAAGCATACACTGCGGCACTCCACTGTTCCGTTTCTCGTTCCGCTTGCTGGTCAAACCACTCATTCAGGTCATCCAGAGCGCGAAACGGGCGCACGTAGTGCAGCGGATAGCGGGGCTCTGCTCCTAAGGCTCGCAGGGCGGAGGCACAGAGGAGGGTCAAACAGGCCCCTTCCACTTTTAGCCGGGCAGGTGGTTCCTCCTCGTTCCCTTTGGGAGCAGTTGGTTCGCGAAAATATCCCGTCGCCGGCTCCTGAAACCCCTGCAAGTAGGCTACCCACTCCTCCCGCTGGGCAGTGGTTAGAGCCGTCAAGTCATCCAAGATTTCGCGGGTCAGGGCGGCGAAAGCGCTGGCACAGGCCGGCGACCCCTCCCCGGCTGAGGTCGTCAAGCGATAGCGCCCATAGGGGCCCTCCGGCCAGCGCAGAGTATCGAGCCAGGCCAAAACCGTTTCCCGAAACTGCGAGGCTTCCATCGGCACCCTGAGTATAGCACAAAGCCCGCTAAGGCGTCAAGTTTATTCACCCCCAAAGCATTGACAAACTACGGCAAAAGGTGGTATACTCTATTCGCAAGCAAAACCTTTCCTGAGGAGAAGCGGGGAGATGAACGTACTGCTAATAGACATTGATACCTTGCGGGCCGACCGGCTGGGTTGTTATGGGTATCGGCTCAACACCAGCCCGCACCTGGACAAAATTGCCGCCGAAGGGGTGCTTTTCGTCGAATGTTACGCGTCCCACATCCCCACGCATCCGGGCCACGCTACCCTTTTCACCGGCAAGGATGTGATGACCCACCAGATAGTCACTCAGGGGGGAAAGGTGGACCTCGACCCGTCCATACGCCAGTTGGCGGAACTGCTGCAGGAGAACGGCTATTTTACCGCGGCGGCGGACAACATGGGGCGTTGGTTTTCGCGGGGTTTCGAGGTGTACGAGGGCTACAGTTGGAGCACCCAATTGGAGGCTCTGGAGGAGGGCTGGCGCAAGGCGGAGGCGGTCAACGAAAAGGCCCTTCGGCTGCTGGAGCAGTGCGCGGCCCAGCGCAAGCCCTGGTTCCTGTTCCTTCACTACTGGGACCCGCACACCCCCTATCTGCCTCCACCTCCCTTCAACCGGATGTTCTACGGGGGCAACGAAAAGGACCCTAACAATCACAGCGCGGACAAGATGTGGGCCGAATACGAACCCTTCCGCGACTACTTCAACTCCTGGATGCCGGGCGTCACCGACCTCAATTTCCCCTGTCGGCAGTACGACGCTGAAATTGCCTACTGTGACGCCGTGCTGGCCCGGCTGTTCACCCGGGTGGACGAGTTGGACCTGTGGGACGACACGCTGATTATCGTTACTTCCGACCACGGGGAGGAACTGGACGAACACGAAATGTGGTTCGACCATCACGGCTTGTACGACACGAACCTGCGCATACCGCTGATTCTGCGCCATCCGAGCCTGCCGGCGGGAAAGCGAATGTACGGTTTCGTCCAGCACCAGGACTTCGCCCCCACCATTTTGGACTTTGTGGGGCTGGGCCACCTCATAGAGCGGGAAAGGATGCCGGGCATGAGCCTGCTGCCGTTGATTCACGGTGACCTTCACACTGGCACTTGCGATGTACTCTATTTGAGCGAATGCACCTGGATGCGCAAACGGGGCCTGCGCACTCACACTTGGAAACTGATTCGGGCCCTGGAGCCGGACTTTCATGGCCGCCCGCCCGTAGAGTTGTACCATCTGCCCAGTGACCCCAGCGAACAGGTCAATCTGGCGGAGGAACGGCCCGAGGTGGTGGAGGAGTTAACGGAGCAGTTGGAGGCCTGGCGTCAGCGGCGGATGAGCGAAACGGGCTTGCCAGACCCGCTGGAAACCCAGGGCATTACCCTGCGTCGGGTGGAAAGCGTGCAGGTGGCCATTCCGGCCAATCAAAGATTAGTGGAGTGAGAAAGGAGGGCCAATTATGCGGCGACAATACTTGGGGGTGCTCATCCTGGGCTTGGTATTGATGAGCCTGGTGCTGCCGGGAGCCCACCGAGCCCTGAACCCGCATCCGGGGACGCCGGGTAGACGGCCAATTTTCGTCTTCGTTCCGGTGCGGGGGGAAGAGATGCCGGAGTGGGTAAGTCACTACCGGGGGTTGCTGAGCGAAGCGCAAACGGCCCTGGCCGAGGTGCGTGACCCCCAAGTTCGCGGGGAACTGCTCTCCCAGGTGGGCATTCAGCAGGCGGTGCTGGACGTGGAAGCCGGAATTGCTCTGCTGGGGGAAATCCCTGACCGGTCAACCCGAGCGCTGGCTTGGGCCAAACTGGCGGGACTGCTCTACGAGGACCTGCCCCGAAAGGCCCGGCGGCTGTGGGACGAGGCTCTCAGTTTGGGCGAAAAGGTGACCTCTCCCCCCGCCCGCGCCCTACTACTGGTGAGCGTTGGCCACAGTGCGGCGAAGTGGGAACCCCTCCGGGCCCGGCGGAGCCTGCAGGCCGCGGAGGAAATAGCCCAATCCCTCACCGACCCGGAGGAGCAGGCTACGGTGGGATTGGCGTTGGTTGAAGGTTGGGCCCCCCTCTCAAGGGAGAAGAGCGAACAGGCGGCTCAAAAGGTTCGGGCAGCCATCGCCAATTTGCCCAGGGACCGCCAGGCCTCTGTTTTGGGTCTTCTGGCCGCCGCGCTGGGCCCGGTGGACGTGCGGGCTGCGCGGGAAGTAGCCGGGGCCATTCCCGACCCGGTAGTGCGAATTCGCACCCTTTGCAAACTGGCCGAACTGGTACGCCCGGAAGAATACTGAGTCCCCCGCGGACTCCCCGGAGGGAAAAATGAACCGAAGCGTCCAGCAGGCGTTGATGATTTGCCTGGCCATCATCGTCTTGGTCACGTTCGTAGCCTACGAATCATATCGTCAGGCCCGGGAGGAAATTGCGGCGCAGTTCAGCGCGCAACAGTTGCTTCTGGCCCAACAGACAGCCCAGTTGGTGGAGGGGGTTCTGCGGCGCGTACAGGCCGAAGTGGCCGGATTAGCAGCCAGGTTCAAAGTCTTCCCCGATGGGCCGAGGGGACAAATTACCTCGGCCCTGCGCCAAACCCAGGAAAAATTAGGGGGCTTAGCGTACCTGCTTTTCTGTCTGGATGCCCGGGGACGACGCTGGGTGTACCCAATGGAAGCCTCTTGGCCCGCCGATGCCTACCAGTTCGTCTGGGCCAAAGCACAGCGGGAACATGAAGTGCGAATCTACCCCGTACCCCATCCCTCTGCTCGCCCTTCCCTGGACTTAGTAGTGGTAGCGCCCCTGTGGGGAGAGGAATCGGGGCGGTTCCAGGGCCTTTTAGGAGCCGTATTGGACTGGGAGGCCTTAGCCCGCCGCTTCGGCCGGCCCTGGATGCTTTCTGACTTTCCCAACGAAACTTATTTGCTGACGGAGGGGCAGGAGATAATCGCCGCCACTGATAAATCGGCCGTAGGCCATAACTTTGCCCGTCTTTTCGTTTTAGCGCCAGAAGGGCATCCTCCTTTGTCCCTGCGGGGTGCTGGCTACGAAGAAGCGACCAATGTCCGCCTGGGGCGACGAGAAACCCATCTGTTGGCTTTTGCCTCGCTGCGGTTGGCGGGGAAAAGGTGGCATATCGTCACCACCGTGCCCCGCCGGATGCTCTTAGAGCGGCTGGTGCCGGTTTTCATTCGCCTGGCAGCCCTGACGGCCTTCGTAGTGGTGGTAGTTTTGCTCTTCGCCCTCATGGCTGGCCGGGCGGTGGCGGCCCAGAAACAGGAGGCCCGCCGGCGTATTGAAAGTGGGGCCCTCTATCAAATCAGTCGGGCCATGTTGGAAATCTCCTCTCTGGAAACCCTCTTGGACCACATCACTACCCAGGCCAAAGACCTGCTGGAGGCAGAAGGCTGTACCATCGCCTTGGTGGATGACCTTGCCCAGGAGTTGGTGTTTCGTTTCGTTAAGGGGGAATCGCCAGAGGCAGAGGCCCAACTCCAGGATTTACATCTGCCGTTGGACGTGGGAGTAGTCGGCTGGGTGGTACGGAACCGAGAGGCGGTCTTAGTATCCGATGCGGCCAGCGACCCCCGTTTCTCAGAGCAAGCGGACCGCCTTACGGGGTTGACTACGGTTTCCCTGATTTGCGCCCCGCTCATTGTGGGAGACCGGGCCATTGGGGCTATTGAACTGGTCAACAAAAAGCGTCACCCCTTCTCCCAAAGTGACTTGAACTTGCTCTCCACCTTAGCGGGCACGGTGGCCTTGGCCATTGAGAAGGCTCAGTTGCAGGAGGAACTAAAGGAGCAGGAGCGTCTCAAGCGGGAATTGGAAATCGCCCATTCGGTCCAGGCCCAATTGTTGCCCAAGGCCATGCCGCGGGTGCCAGGTTACGACTTCTTCGGCACCAGCGAGCCAGCCCACGAAACGGGGGGTGATTTCTACGACCTCATCCCCGTTGGGGAAAACCAATGGGGGCTGGTCATTGCCGACGTAGCCGATAAAGGGTTGGGTGCGGCCCTGTTCATGGCCATATGTAAAAGCCTGCTTTGGGCCACGGCGCGGGAGATAATTTCCCCTCAGGCTGCCTTAGAGCGATTAAATGACTTGATTTTGGAGGTTTCAGAATCGGACCTTTTTGTGACCGTATTCTACGGGGTGCTGGACGTGGCTCAGGGCAGGTTGGTCTACTGCGTGGCGGGGCATAATCCTCCTGTGTTCTACCAAGCGGCAGAGCGAAAGTTTACCGAACTGCGCACACCAGGTATGGCTTTGGGCGTGCGGCCCGGTTTAACCCTGCAAGAAGCAAGTTTATCCCTGGCCGCGGGGGATTTATTGCTGCTCTACACCGACGGGGTTACTGAAGCCCTCAACCCGCAGCGGGAACTCTTCGGCAAGGAACGCCTCCGGCAGGTCTTGGCCGCGCAGGTCAACGGCTCAGCCCAGCGGACAGTAAAGGCCATACTCCAGGCAGTGCGGGAGTTTGCTCAGGGCGAAACTCAGTTCGACGACATCACTTTGTTAGTCGTGCGTAAAGTGGGGGAATGACTAAGTAAATTGCAGCATTTCTCTAATCCGCTCTTCGTCCGCATATTGTTTCAGGAGGGCGTCGCACTCCGCGTCCAACTCCTCCTGCTGGGCCCGAAACTGCTCCAGTCGCTCTTGGGCTTGGGGAGAGAGTTGGGGCTGCCGGAACATGTCCAACTCCATGGCCTCCCGAAGGGCCCGCAGGTGGAGGGTGTAGCGCATGTCCAGGGCATCGTAGGCTTGCAGGTCTTTGGGCAGTTGCTGTACTAAACGAGTTATGTACAGGGCATTGGCTTCCACCGAGGGCAAATGGCGGCCGCGATGTCGCTGGTAAGTATCCAGAAAAGCCCGCGCATCGCGCAGCAAACGAGTGAGGCGGGCGTGTCCCTCGCGCAACCGGGCTTGACGCGCGGCACAAGCATCCCGTAGGGCCCGCAGGCTGGGGGTTTGCTCCTCTACTACCTGGTGCTTGCGCGCCAGGCGTACCACTACTATCGCACTGCCTACAAAAGGAAGGGCAATAACCATGGCTACCTCAAAGAGTTGCTCTGAACCCTGAGGGTTGTAAGCAACCAGGGCCAAAATGGTATAAGCCAACAGATAAATCACCGCAAACCACTCTATTCGCTGCGCTCGGACCGGGTCTGGAGGGCGAATACGGCCTTGGGAGCGGAAATAGAGGTCTCCTGCCAAGTCCCACAGCAAAGCCAGAAAACCCGGGATAAGGCCGAAAATAACCCAAATCACATCTCTGGCCATTGTTCGTCCCTCCCAATGATTTTCACCCCCACGGGCTTCAGGGTACGGTCAAACACTTTCGCTTGAGGCCCAGAGTTGAAATTCTGGACTGCTTCTACCCCGTCCCCACCAGAGGGCTCAGTCGTTTCCAACCGACTTGGTAGCCCCGTATTTTACTGGACTGGGAACTGAATGGACAAGGCCTGTCTCAGGACATAGATGTCCTCTGTATCCCTCGGCGGGGCAGGCGCGACTAACAGTTCGTTCCGGTGGGATGACTGGTCGCCTCTGCTGACTCCCCATATACCTGCTTCAATGCTTCCTGCCAGCGAGCCAGAGGAGCCAAACGGACGGTACGCAGTAGCCCTTCATTGGTCAACAGGATGGCCAACAGCCGCTCCCGCCATTTATGGTTGTGCGGGGGGTCGAACAGATAGCCGCTTACCAGCTCGAACTTCTCCGGCACCAACTCCATAAATTCCTCGAAAGTAATCGGTTGAGGTTCCAGGTCGGGCACAGGTAAACGAGACATCCTTGTTCTCCTAACGCTTGCACGAAACACTCCCCCAATCCACTGCCTTTCATTATAACCCAAATCGGCTACCTTGTCAACCTGGAGCAGTGTACCCAGACCAACTCGCTGGGCAAGGCGGTCAATAACTGGGCCAGTTTCCACTTGCGGCCTCCTTTGGCCTCAGAGCGGTCCTAACCGGGCGAAAGTCCCTGACTCCAAAGGGCCTCCTCGCCCCTCGTCCCTTGCCCCCACCCCTGCCCTCCCCGCGTGCGGGGAAGGTTGGGAGGGGGCCGGGGGTGAGGA
>DTZQ01000127.1 GCA_012961305.1 Armatimonadota bacterium
ACCAGCACGGGCACGCCCAACTCTCCAATGCGGGTCAGCACGGGGTCCAGCAGTTCCACGCTTAGCACATCGCGGTACTCGCCCCAGTGCATTTTCACCCCCTTCCAGCCCCATTCGCCGATGCTCCGGTCCAACTCCTCCAGGGCCAGTTCGCCCTCGGTAGGGAGGACGTGGCACAGGGGCACCAAGCGGTCTTCGTAGCCGCGAATGCGCGCCCGCGTCAGGTCGTTGGATTCCCGCGAGGGCAGGGACATGGAGAATACCAACGTCTTGGCCACCCCGGCCTCATCCGCCTGGCGGACCAGCACCTCGCCGGTGAACTCCCGCTTGGCGGCATCGCCCCCCTTGATATGGGCATGGCAGTCAACGATTAAATCCGACTTGGCAGACATTTTTCACCTCACACCACAAAACTCACCACCCGGTCCGGCTCCCCAACCGCGTGGAAATCGAGAATGAGTTTCGTACCCTCAGGGCTTTCCCTGATGGTGGCGATAGGTTTGTCGTGGTTGTCGCGCACCTCGCCGGTGAAAAGGCCCTGCTCATCGAGGCTCAGCGTCGCCGTGTAGCCGTTGCTGCCCTCTAAGGTGAGGTTCACCGCCCGCAGTTTGGGATTGGCACCGGTGCCGGTCACCAGGGTATAGGTCTTCTTCACCCAGAAACCATCGGCGGCATAAGCCGTCTCTATGCCGTCGAAGGTGACGCGGTTTTCATTTTCGTTGAAATCGAAGGTCACATCCACCGCCGCCAGGGGCCGCTCGTTCTCGGTGACCTGAGCCTGAAAGACACCCCGGCCGATTTTGCCGGTCGGATCGAGGTAGGATGAAACGCGGTAAACCAACTCGTAGCGGTCGCCGTTGGCCACCACCGTGCCCCGAATGACGAAAGCGCCGTTGCCGTTGTCGTCAATTTCCGCCCGAAAGCGCACCTCGGAGCCGGCCGCGTCGGTGGCGGTGAGGTCGGCGTCGAAAAACTGTGACTTGCTGCTGGTATCGGTGATGATGGTGCCCTGCACGCGAATCCCGTCATAAACTTGGTCCACGGTTTGGGTTATCCGCTCGCGGGAGCGCTGGTGCCATTGGCGCACCAATTGATAGGCCAACAGGGGCCGGCGGGCGAAGCGGCAGCGGCGAGTGGCGACGAAGAACTCTCCTCCGTGCACGTTGGAGAACACCGCCACGTAGCCAGTTTCGTCTTCGAACTCCTCGCGCTCCGTAACGATGCCCTCGCTTACGGCCAGGGCCACCAAATCCTGAGCCGCCTGGGCTTTGCTTATCTCCGGCCGGCTGTAGGGCGGGCCCCCTTGCTCGATGGTCAGTTTTTCATTTACGTCTATGAACATCCCCTCCTCTCCACAGCCAGCCATAAGGAGGGCCCCCACGAACAGCACGACGGTGAGCATTTTGCTGGTCGGTCTCATGGTTCTTTCCTCCGATTGGGGTTGTCTTAAGAGGTCTCAAACTTCTCCACCTTCGCTCCAATCTGCTGGAGCGTTTCCCGCACCTTAAAGTCAAGAACGCCAGGACTGATGGGTTCTTGAGCCTGAGCCGTCAGTTCCACTTTGAGCCCTACCTCCGCTCCTGCACTCTGGAGCGGCGTGAGGACTCCACTCATAAAATCCGACAATTTGTCCCAGGGGATATGGGCGATTATTCGCACGAAGTGCCCTTCGGGCAGTGGAGTCTCCCCCTCCCGAACGCCGGTCTCTTCCTCACCTTCGGGTTCTTCATATTCCGCTTGCTTCTCGCGTTCTCGCTCTCGGCGTTCTTGCTCTTCCTTGAACCGCGCTGCGAGGTCTTGGTTGATGATACAAGCCTCGTCATCAATCAACCCGGTCGCGAGACCCTCGCCAAAGTAAATTTGCCCACCGGCCCTCAACCCGAAGGACTTCTGCCGCACCCCATTGGCGATGGCCGTTTTAAGCACCTCTTCACTCTCCAGGAAAGGATAGTCCGGCGAGGTGAAGAAGGCGTCAGCCATTGTACGGTAGCCCATTTCCTCCCGTCCCCCCAGTAGCCGTTCTTGTACGTAGCGGGGGGAGATTTGACGCAACAGCATCTCTTCATTTTCCAAGAACGCCTTTACCCGCCCGGAGAGGGTCTTTTCCCCCACCGTCGGCATGCCTAAGTCGTAGAACTGCAGGCCCTGGCTGGTGCTTTTGGCCAGGACGCGGTAAGCGGAAAGGACTTGAAAAGACAGGCTCGATTCTGCCTCCCTGAGGCGTCTGTCCAGGTCCCGCCGGTCGGCTTCGGAGAGGGTTTCCAACAAAGCACGGTCAGCTTTGACAGCCTGCAAAGCCAGCCAACGGCGTATCGTCTGTTTAAGGGTCTGCAGGTTGTCGTCCTCCGGAAGCAAGAAGAGCAAAGTGTTCCTGTAAGTTCGGGGGCTCTCGCCATGCCGCTCGTAGAGTTCGCGGAGCAAAGTTTCAGTCCCCGGTGCATCTCGGGTATGTCGTTGGGAGAGAAGCACCAACTTCAGGGTTTGGTTGTTCGGAATGTCCCGGCTCGTCTCTGGGCGGGGGTAGACCGGAAAGTCCTTCCCGGCTGCCTCTTCTACCTGACGGCGAATTTCCTCCTCGACCTCCTCTTCGACCACCGCCTCTTGCTTGTCCAGCAGCACACGGTTCAAGTTAGGCTGGCTGTGGAAGTAGTAGCGGTTCTCTTCTTTGTGCAGATACCACAGTTCGTTTTCCAACCGCCCCAGGGCGTCGCCAACGATGGCCGACGAAATCCCCGGCCGCAGGAAGGCCAGCCGCAGGCGGGGTAGGCCCAGGCCTTGCAGCCGGCCGCTGCTGTGGGAGTAAAAGAAGATGGCCGTGGCCAGCGAGGAGGCCACATGCAGCGGTCGGTATTCCGCTCCCATCTCTTCGTCCAGCCGCCTTGCTTTGGCGTGGTGGTCAGCAATGTCGGCGGCGATGACGCTTTCGTAAACGTTGCCGATGTGCTTGACGAATTCGCGGCGAATTGATGTGTCACGCAGGTTGAGGTGGGCGGGTTGGATGAGAGGAGCCGGATGCTCCCGCCGATAGAGGTCACCTACCACCTGGGCCAGCAGGCGCAGCACGCCTCGCGTCCGCTGGAAACTGGCAAACGTTCCCCAGCGCTCGAAAAGGATGTCAATCAGTTCCGGGTGAAAAGGGTAGGCCCGCACCATGCGCTCCCGATAGGCTATCTCCCGCGCCTCCACCGGTACGTTTTCGCCTAAGGATTGGTACAGTTGAAAATATCCGTCCGCCACCAAGCGATGGTCGCTCGGCTCACCCAGGTCATCGAAAAGCCGCTTGCGGACAATTTCATAAATTTCAACGCCTTCCACCGGAGTATAGATGGCCTCGACGCGCCCGCTGATGCGCTGCAATTGGGCCAGGGCTTCCTCAGCCGCCTCGTCGTAGCGCTCCAGCAGGCTGGAAGGCAGGGTCAGCACCAAGGCCACCTGGGGCAGAGCGGCGACCGTCTCGGTCAGTTCCTGCAGGAAGGCCAACACTTGTCCTTTGAGCGTCCCTTCCTCTACCCGTACCCCAGCGGCTTTGACTACGTATTCCAAAAGTTCATCCACCAACAACAGGGCGGGGGCGTTTCGTTCCAGCAGGCCGCGCAGGACTTCTTTTCCCGGCGCCAGCCGTTTCTCATCGTGCAGTTTTACCCGTTCATAGTCTCCCAATTGAGCGGCAAGTTCACCCCAAGGAGTGCGTCCCGCTTCCACATCGGCATGGGTGCCAACGAAGGCAGCCACCCTCACCGAGGACATCGCCTTCGTTTCCGAATGCAACAGGTCTTGCACACTTTCCAGATGCGCGACGCGGTCGTAGTGCCGGAAAAGGTGGTACAACACCAAGAGGGCGTGGGTTTTTCCGCCCCCGAAGGGCGTCTGGAGTTGGATGACGCCCTCGCCGGCCTTTCCCATCAGTCGGCTGCCGACGGTCTGAACCAACTGACGTAGCCCCGCGGTGAGGTAGGTCCTGCGGAAGAAGGTTTCGGGGTCACGGTAGTCCATCGGGCCGCGCTCGTAGAGCACGTCGCCCAAATCGGCGGCGAAGACGGCCTCATCGAACCGCCCCTCCCGGATGTCCCGGTGAGGGGTTGCTACTTGCCACCAGGGTTTCATCTTGTTACCTCCTCGCCGAATGACCCAGCCTGAGTCTTGCCTGAGCGTCAACGCTCAG
>DTZQ01000128.1 GCA_012961305.1 Armatimonadota bacterium
ATTTCAGGGCGCAAGTGTGTTCAGGCGCTTGAGCGGGCAGGTTTCTATCTGAAGCGACAAACGGGTAGTCATCTGATTCTGCGACGCAATGAACCCTTGGCGGCTGAGGCCCAAACCGCTTTCAGCAGCCTCGCCAACGGCGGGAACCGTCAACCGCCCTGCCAAGCCTAAGAGGGGGGAGGAGGTGTAGCAGGCCGATGTTAAGAGGAAGAGGACGACGAGATTTGCCCGGCGGTTGGTTCAAGGGAGAATTTGCCGTCAGCGCGGTGTTCATACTGACCTGGGCGTTGCCTGCAAGGGCTCAGCAGGGGCCCGAAGGGTTAGACTTGCTCGCCAACGGCGGTTTCGAGCAGGTTCAGGACGGCCAACTGGTAGGCTGGAGCGTAGAAGATGGGGGCCTGACCACGCTGAGCGATGAGCGGGCCCACACGGGCCGACGCGCACTGAAAATCGCGGACCCTTCAGAACAGGATGGCTCTTCAGCCGTTTCGGAGCGAAAGCCGGTGCGACCGGGGCGGAAGTATGCGGTGCGGCTGTGGAGTTATCTGGCCCAGGGGAAGCCGGGCTTAGGTGTGTACCTGCGTTTCTGGGACGCTGAGGGGAACGAACTGGCGGAGGCACGCGAGAGGAGCCTCCACTCGGCGACCATGAGGGAGGGTGTGTGGGTGCCGACCTTCTTCGTCGTCACCCCGCCCCCGCAGGCGCGGGAGGTCGCCGTCTGGTTGCACACCTTCTCTACCGCCGTGCTGACCTGTTATGTGGACGATGTGAGCCTGTTGGAGGCGAAGCATTCCTTCGAGGAGTTAGAGCAGTGGGGCGGGGGCACTTTAGAGGAGCGGATGGTGAAGGAGGGCCGCTACTCCGTTCGCTGGGCGCACGCGGAGAGCACCTACCTGGGCTGTTCCTTCGACCCGCCCGCCGACTGGTCGAAGTTCAACGCCCTCTCCTTCTGGCTCTACTCCGAGAAGGCCACCGGCTCAGCCTTCATGCTCATCATCTCCTCCGAGAACCCGGAAGTGGAGGGGATGGATTACTATGCCTTCAGAATCGTGCTGGACTGGACCGGCTGGCGCAAGTTTCTACTGCCCTTCCGGGAGTTGAGCGTGGCCCGGCAGCCCCTCGGCTGGCATCACATTGACCGGGTCTATTTCACCGCCTCAGGCTGGGGCAATGAACCAAACCCGGAGGTGATAGTTTACATGGACGGCTTTGAGACGACCCAGATTGCGGAGCGGGGGCCGCGTCTGACGGACGAGGAGTTCTTCGCGGCGTTGGATTTGGACCGGCCGGAATTGCGGGCCGTGCGGGCCGCGGTCGCCGCCGCCAACTGGCCAGCCGCGCGGCGCGAGTTGGCGAAACATCTGCGGACGCGTCGCCGGCCTCGCTGGTTCTTCGACTGGCGCGACCATCCTTTCCGGGGCGTTCAGGTTCCCACGGAAGACCGCGCTCCCGAGCAGTGGGACTATTTCTCTCGCTATTTGACCCTTGACTGGGAGGGTTGGAAGCATTTCCGGCTGAAGAAGGAGGACTTCAGCCCGAGGGCGTTCGTCGAGGGCGAAGGTTGGAAGGAAAAGAAGCCCATTGGTTGGCATTGGATTCGCTACTTAGCCTTCAACGCCAAGGGCTGGGGCCTCACCCCCGACCCGGAGGTGGTCCTTTACTTCGACGACGTTCGGCTGGTCGGCCGGGAAAAATCGGTCACCATCAGCGATTTCGAGGAGGAGCCCCTCCGCTGGGAAGGCCTGGAGCGGAGCGCTGAACAGGCGAAGAGGGGGCAGTTCTCCGGCAAGTGGGCTGACCAAGTGACGACTGGCGGCATCCGCTGCTGGAACATCCCCCACGACTGGACGGAGTTCGAGGCGCTGGAGTTCTGGGCCTATTGTACGAAGGCCACCGGCTCGCGCATCATCTTAGTGCTCGATTCCGACGTGCCGAAAACCTTTAAGGAAGCGGATGACCTGCTCCAACTAAAGTTCGGCTACGGGTTCGCCGGCGCGGGGCGCTTCGAAATCCAGTTCAAAGACCGCATTGACTGGACGGCGAATCCGACGAAGGGCGAGGCGCGGACGCACCTGTGGAACGAGGCGTTGAACCGGCACTTCCATTTCCGCACGCTGGCGGAGGCCTACTGGCAGAGCGGGCTTGAGAAATACGCCGCGGGGCTGGTGGCCCAATGGCTGGACTGGATTGAGAGCAATCCCCCCCCGCTGCTCTCCTCGGGCAACAGGGTGCCCTGGCCCTACGGCTGCTATGCCTGGCAGACCTTGACCACGGGCATTCGGTTGGAGAGCACCTGGCCCAACGCGCTCTACCGCTGTTTGGGCTCGCCGGCCTTCACCGATGAGGCCCTGGTCATGATTCTCAAGTCCATCTGCGAGCAGGCGCGGCATCTGGTTCGCTGGCCGACCGGCGGCAACTGGCTGACGGAGGAGTCGATGGGGCTGTTCACGGCCGGAATGCTCTTCCCGGAGTTCAAGGAGGCGAAACAGTGGCGTCAGACGGCTCTGGAGCGGCTCTACCGGCAACTGGACGAGGAGGTCTATCCCGATGGGATGGAGTACGAACTGGCGGCTGGCTACAACAACTGGGTGGTGAGCAACCTCTCGCGCATCCTCGATTTGGCCGAGTTGAACGACTTGCAGGCCGAACTGCCCCCGGATTACCTGGCGAAGTTGGAGAAGATGTACAACTACCTGCTGTACGCCTCTATGCCCAATCGGGCCATTCCGGGGCTGAACGATGCGGGGAACGCGGACGTGAAGAGCCTGCTGCGGCGGGGTTACGAACTCTTCCCCC
>DTZQ01000129.1 GCA_012961305.1 Armatimonadota bacterium
CACAAAGGTCACGACCCTTCCGTTCCAGAGGTCTATGCGCGAGAGGTCGCGGTGTACATGAATGCTGAAGCGCGTCTCCCGCGAGGCTCGCCGCTTGGCGAGGAGGCAGGGGTTGTAAGGCCCCTTCGGCGGTTCCAGCAGTTGGAAAAAGAACTCCACCGTAGTTTCGGGCGCGTCCAGATGCGGCGTGGGCCCCATGGTGACCCAACGGCCTTGGTCCAAAGCCAAAGCCTGACCACCGCCTGGCCCCTCAAGGAAGCGTATGCCCTTGCCTCGGGCCTCGCCGTGCGCCGGGCCCTTCGCATCCTGCAAATCACCTTCCATCCGCCAATACGCCAGCAGTCCCGGCTCGGCGAGAACCACCTGCGCGTACCGTTGGCTCATCGTTTGCCCCTCCAATCCCGAAAACACTCCCCCCGCCACTACTGTACCTAAGGTTTGGAGAAACCGTCGGCGAGATTGTTTATCCATGGTTCATTCCCTTCTTCATTCAAACAATCCACCGGCAGCCTCTAAAGTTCAATTCGTAATGGCCGTTGCGTTCCCTCCACCGTTTGAGTTGCTGGACGGGCAGGTAGCGCAGGGTATTGGTGAAGAAGCGAAAAAAGGGCCTGGCGGAAGCGCAACCGTTATTACCTCCCGCCTGCCGCAAACGTACCGACCACCTGCCCCGCTCCATCGAACCGCGCGGCCGCCACCTCGCCCTCTGTCGTCAGGCCGCCGCCGGTGAGGGGCACGCCTTCCTGCGTGCGCAGGAGCACGACGACTTCCCCTTCGGCCAACTGCGCCCGCAGGAGGTAGCCGCCCTCCGTCGGTTCCAGCGTCGCTTCCTCAGGGACGGCTTCACCGACCCGATGGGGACGCAGCAGGGTGACGAACTGCATTTCACGAGCGGGTTTGGACGTCCGCGCAGTAAGGTGGTACTCCACCAGTTTGATGCGCGGGCGGGGTGGCGGGTCGAACTGGTCGGTCTGGGTCAGTTTCAAACCCTCAGGAGCCAGGAAGGCCACTCGGCAGGCCGCCTCCCCCTTCTGCACCCGGATGTCTCCCTGCCCCTTGACGGTCATCCTCGTCGGCGCGTGAAGCCACCACTCGAAGGTGGAAGGCTGCGCCGCCTTCAGGTGGTCGAAAATCACCACCAACTCCGGCTTGACGAAGAGAATGCGGCGAGTGAAGCGTTCCAGCAGGTCGCCGTAGGCCATGCCCGCTTCGCCTTCCACGTAGTCGAAGGTCTTCGAGGTATGAAACTCGGTAATTTTCCCCTGGGCAGCGGGCGAATGTTTGATTTGCCCCCGGCGGTTGACCGTGATGCAGTTGGTGGACTTGGTCTCCCACATCCAGTTGCGATGATGTTCGCTGCCGTAACTGTCGCGCCGGCCGGTGCGAATCAAGAGCCGCTCGCCAAAGGCATAGAGGAGAAAGGAGTTCTGCGCCTCGTAGCCGTGGCTTTGGCTGCCGAAGGGACTGCTCTTAAAGATGATTTCCACGTTGTCCTTCGCGTCCAGCAGGTTGGTGTTCAACATCGCCTGTCCCGTGCCCCAGAAGCAGCGGGAAGTGGGCAGGTCCGTGGGCGGTTTGGCCTCCACTTTCGGCAGCGCACCCCGAATGAAACCGATGTAGCCGCCGGCCGGTACGGGCCCGCCCTGGGCCTCCACGTACCATTGCCAGTAGGGGTTCCGGGCCTGCACGGCGAAGATGCTCATCAGCGGCACGTTGCCCCGCGAATCCAGCCAGGCACAGAGGTCCCCGAAACCACCGCCTTTGGTGCCCGGCGGTTGGAGGTACAAGGGGTAGTAGCCGATTTGGGAGAAGTAGGGCTTTCGGTAGGCGTCAATCCCCAGGGCCACTCGCATTACATCGGCCCACCAGGTAAAGCGGTTGATGTAACTTCGCCAGTAGGCCAGGCCCTCGTGCCAGCCGCCCTCCGCATCGTTCCAGACCGGATAGAGGTTGGCGAAGACGTTCAGAACAAACCACAGCCAGTCCTCGGCCTCCGGAATCTCGCCCCAGAAGGCAATGGCCACTTCGCCCAGGAAGTGCCAGGCCCGATTGGAGTGGCTGGCGTAGGGCCGCCACAGGTGGCGCGGGCAGAGATGGCGGTACATCTCCTCGCCGCGAACCCGCATGACTTTGCGACATTGCGCCCGTTCCCCTTCGGTCAGCAGGTCGTAGAGGAAGGTGTAAGTGCGGGAGAAGTAGTAGGCATAGGGCATTCCCGCCTCATCGTTGTAGCGATAGCCCGTGGAACCTTTAGGGTCCCACTTGGCGGCCTCCAGGAGCAGCCGCCGGGCCAGTTGGCCGTACTCTTCCTTGCCTCCCAACAGGCGGGTGAAAGCCAGCGTTGCCGCGCCGTTGAGCAGGCGGATGGTATAGGTGCGGTTGCCCCACCAAATCTTGCGCCAAGGGTCGCTACCGCGCTTCATGCCCGGCGGGTACTTGGGCGGTTCCTCGGTCGGCGGCGGGTCCTTAAGCAGTTTTTCACAGGTCTCCACCAACTGGTCGTAGAGGGGCTTGAGTTCACCCTGGGCCAGTTCACGCAGGCGCGGCAGTTGCTCCGGACGCACGAACAGACGAGGGTGCTGCCGGGGAACGCGGGCGAGCAACTCCTCCCTCGGCGGCAGGGGAAACTCGATGGCCTTCTGGGGAATGGTGAAGGTACGCGGTTGGCTCCAGGCCGAAGTGTGGCCCCGTTTATCCCTGAAGCGGAAGCGCCAGAACCAGCGGCCCGGCGGGAACACCTTTGGCGGGCAGTGGACGTTGAAAGTCAAGTCGTCCACCTGGTAGTCAACGCGAGTGAACCTCGGGTCCTGCGAACATTGCAGCGTGTAGCGCACCGCTCCCCTCTGCGGCCGCCAGGCGAAAGCGGGCGGAGTCAAAGGCGAAATTGCCCCCTCCGCCGGGCGAAAACCCCACTCGCCCGGCTGGGCTGGGGTCTCATCTACCCTCAAGGCCCCTGCCAGGGCCACACAGCCTGTTAACACCAATGTCAATCCCAAGCCGAACAGAATGTCCATCCGCATAAGGTTGCCTCCTCAACTTACTCACCAGGCCCGACCTCCAGCATCTCCCCCTCTTCGCTCACCGAAGCGAAGCCCACGCAGCGGTCGCCAACGGAGAGGTAGACCACCCACGTTCCCCTCGTAGGCTTTCCGCGCTCGCAACCCTATCGCCGGGGAGCGATGAGCGTGGCACTCCATAATGTGATGTACTATTCCCCCAAGGTCAGCGTCAAGGCCAAGACTAAGGCGCTGCGGAGCACAGGGTCCTCGGAGACAATCAGCGCTGGTTGGCCAGGTCGGGTACGCAACGTGCTTTCGCACCCCAAGCGGCGAATTCCGCCTGGCCCCAGGGTCAGTTCCAGACCAATCTTTACTTTCAGTTGCACTTGCTCTTCGGCTATGAGGTGGGGCATGACAGTCAACTGCAAAGCCCCGTGCAATTCGCCCCAGTCGCCCTCTACCCCCATCTCGCTTTCCGTACTCAGCAGTTCCCCCTCCACGCCGGGGAGGGTCTTAACGGTCAAGAGGGCAACGGCGGCATAGCCGGTGCGCTCCCGCACCTGAGTCAATAGTGGGTCGTCCTCGGGAGCAGTAAAATCCGGCGGCAACTCTTCTGCCGCCAGATAGGCTCGCACCGTGAGGGTGACCGGCAGCGGTTGGGTAGCCGGATCCAGCGCGGCCAGGACCTGGGCCACAGCGTCCACCACCGAGGCCGGCCCCCAAACGGCCAGGTGTTTGGGAAGCAAGACGAACGTGGCCTCGGGCAGTTCACCCACAGGCTCGAGCCTGTCGCCCGCTTCCTGCACGGCAGGAGTGAGAGGAAACACCCGGACCAGGCGAGGTTCGCCGCCAGCGCGTTCCTGCATCTCCCGCAAGCGCGCTTCTAATTCCTCTAACTGTCGGCGGGCCTCAGCCAGGGCCTCCTCTCGCTCCGCCAGAGCCCGCCTCAATTCCCCTATCACGGCCCTTTCTTCCACCCCCTCCGGCTCCATCTGCTCCGGCTGAGCCCCGGCCCGGCTGGCCAGGAACAGACTCAACCAAGGAAGGATAAATAACATTTTTCTCATGGGCATTGACCTCCTCCCCATCAATACACCTTCAAGACCTGCTGGGTTCCAGAAACTTTCCTCCCCTGATTTGTGGGTTCGTTTACCGTAACCGCGGGAGGATAATTCTCCAGAGTGAACGCTTATGAGTTTTGACCCTCAAATTAGGTAGTGGCCCCAAGGACCAGGGGCTAAATTGCGCCCTCAAGAGACCCCACGTAAACGCAGGGACTGGGCGGGAAAAGGACGCTCAAGCGTTCTGCTTCCTAAGGGTCAGCGTGCTTTGAGCGTGCTTGTCCTGCTCCGCCAAATCGGCTCCTACCCATCCCTGAATTGCCACCCCGGGGTTCAGGACTGCCATCCCCATCCAACCAGTTAAAACCAGATTCAATATGAGTAACTACTCAGCCGGTTCAACATGATTGACCGGAATGAAAATACCGGTTAAAATTATGGTGGTGAATTGAGACG
>DTZQ01000130.1 GCA_012961305.1 Armatimonadota bacterium
CTCAGCCGGTTCAACATGATTGACCGGAATGAAAATACCGGTTAAAATTATGGTGGTGAATTGAGACGGGAGACCGGTCCCCAGTCCCTGGTCCTCGGGGGAAGAAGTACGGTCGCATGGGGAAAGCCAAGGTCTATGACTTTAAACAGAAGCGACACGGCAAATATTATGAGCAAAAGAGAGTAGAAGTAATTTATACCATAGAAAGGGATGTTGTAGTAACCGTAACACTTTATGTCTTTTACGGAGAATGGGAGGGAGAAGATGCAGATTCTATATGATGCCAAAACAGACCTGCTTTACCTCCGTTTAGATGACCGGAAGCAGCAAGTGATTAACAAGCGGGTCTCCGAGGACATTGTGCTGGACATAGGGGAAGACAACCGGATTGTGGGCATCGAAATTCTTGATGCTTCCAAGCATCTGAATCTGGAGAAGTTATTGCCTGTAAAATACGAGATGGTGTAAATGGAGGCCGGCTATGGCAGGTAACAGGCAGTGGGAAGCCGTGCTGTTTACCCTGTTTGTGGTAGACCCTCTGGTCAAGGTTTTACCGGACACCCCGCCCACGGAGGCGCGGGTCATTGTCCTCCACTGCGCCCGCAACGAGGTGGAACCGGCGCAATTTGCCCTTCAGGCCAAGGCGGATTTGTCCGGGGTGACGGTCGAAGTCAGCCCTCTGCGACATGAGGAGCGGGATTACATCCTACCGCCAGTTGCCTGGAACTTTGTCGGGTTCATTCCCGTGCCCAAGAACACGGGCCGAACCCCGCCGGAGGAACTGATTCGCCAGGCCCCCTGCGAAATACCCGACCCCCTGCTGCCGGCGCGCCAGTTGGACGTACCCGCCGGGCGAACTCAACCGGTGTGGCTCACAGTCACCGTTCCCGCTGACGCTCCTCCGGGCGAATATCGGGGTGAGGTCACAGTTCGCGTGGGCAACGCCGCCCAAAGCCTGCCGCTGCAACTTACGGTGTACGATTTCACCCTGCCGGCCGAACGGCACCTGTGGGTGACTAACTGGTTCAGCGCTAACCGCTTGGCCTTCACCCAACCGGCCGAAAGGGGTTCCGTCGCCTACTGGCAGCAGTTGGCCCTGTTTGCCCGCAATTTGGCCGCGCACCGTCAGAACGTATTCCTGACCCCCTGGACGCTCATCAAGGTGTGGCGCGAGGCCGACGGCAAGTTGACTTTTGACTACACCGATTTTGACCGCTACGTGCAGACGTTTTTGGAGGCAGGCCTGGAGCGCATCGAAATAAGCCACCTGGCCCACCATGGTCCGGGCGGCTGGGGCAGTCGGGAGGTCATCCTCAGCAACGTGAGTGCCACCGACCGCCAAAGCGGTGAGCGGGTGACCCTCGGGCCGAAGGAGGGTTTAGGTCCGCTGTTGGCCGATTTGGAGCGACACTTAACCGCGCGGGGCTGGTTGGAGCAGGCGATGATTCACATCTGCGACGAGCCGGCCTTGCACAACTTGGCTTCCTGGCAGCGAGCCTCGGACTTCGTCCATCAGCACGCACCGCGCCTCAAGCGTATTGACGCCATTGAAACCACGGACTTCTTCGGCCAGTTGGAGGTCTGGGTGCCCAAGTTGAACCACCTGCGCAATTGGCTGCCGGACTACCAGCGGGCCAAGGCAGAGGGGGCGGAAGTGTGGTTCTACACCTGCCTGCACCCGACAGGGCGGTACATGAACCGTTTTCTGGACTACAGCCTGCTCAAAGTGCGCCTGTTGCACTGGCTCAATGTGCTCTACGACTTGGACGGCTATCTGCACTGGGGCCTGAACCACTGGCGGGATGACCCCTACGGCCCGCCCTCTGACCGTCTGCCCCCCGGCGACACCCACATCATCTATCCGGGCGAAGCGGAGCCGGTCAATTCGCTGCGCTGGGAAATGATGCGAGAAGGGCTGGAGGACTACGAATACTTCTGGCTGCTGAGGGAGAAGCAGCGGCGCGTGGCTGCCCGATTAGGGGCAGAGGATTGGGTTAGGCCGGAGAGTAGCCCGGTTGGACAGCGGGCCAAGGAGTTGTGTCGGCGGGCGGTGCGGCATTTCACCGATTACCTACGCGACCCGGCTGAGTTCTGGGCGGTGCGGCAGGCTTTGGCAGAGGAAATTGTCGCCCTGGAGCAGCCGCCGTTGGTGCTGTTCACCACTAACCCGCCAGCCCAAACGGTGCTCGACCCCGAACCCATCGTCATTCAGTTTTTCGGAGTCACCGAACCCGGCGCGAGGGTAAAGTTGAACGGCCGGCCTTTGGAAGTGGATGAGCGCGGCCGGTTCGCGGTGCAGCGCTGGATTTCGCCGGCCAATCCTGGGGTCACTTTAGTGGTGGAAAAGAACGGTCGGCGCAAGGAACTCCGTCGCCAGTGGAAGGTGCGTTAGTGGGTGGGTTTAAGATGGATTTGTCGGCAGACAAGTTGGTCTTAATTACCTCAATAGGAATCCACCAGACTCCGCACCCGCAGGGCTTGTTTCAGTCGGGAGGCCGTCCAGCCTTCTACCTTCGGTACAGTTACCGTCCTCTGCCGTCCCGCTGGGAGGTCGAAGTAGTTGTCGCTCCAGGGCAGGTCCAATCCCGGTGCGTGCAGCCAGACGAACCGCGCCAGCCGCTGCGCGGCCACGGTGACAGCCAAATGGTCTTCCCTTTCCCGCACACTCACCCGCAGGCCCGGGTCGGGCAACTCCAAATGCTTGTTGGGCACAAAGGTCACCAGGCCCAAACTGAGCCGTTTCCGCCCGGCCCACAGTTCGTACACCAACACCATCCCTCGTCCATCTTCCGCGGGTTTCGGCCGGCCCAAGTGCAACTCGACCACTCGGCGGTTGCACTCCGGCGGCACTTCTACTTTAAGAGCATCTTGGGTGAATACCTCCCCTTCCAACGTCTCCAGGGACCAGCGCACTTCGCCCCGGAAAGGCTCTAAACGGTCGTTGGTCAGGTGCAGGTCCACCCGCACATCTTTCTCCTCGGCCGAGAGGAGCACCGGGGCGAAGAAGCGTTTCGCCGCGTAGTGCAAGGCTTTCCAGCGGCCAAAGTAGTCAATGCTGGACCAGGAGACCACTGGCCAGCAGTCGTTCAACTGCCAATAGAGGGTGCCGCTGACCCGATGGCGGTTCCGCCGCCAGTGTTCCACCCCGTAGCGGATGGCCTCCGCCTGCAAGACCTGAGAGAGGTAGCACAGCGCGGGGAAGTCCTTGGGCAGGCGGAAGTTCTGGGTGAGGTAGTAGATGATGAGGCCGTTCCCGGCCGGATGCCGCTGGTGGTGCTCCAAGATGTAAGAGGTCATGTTCCAGTCCTTTTCCTCTGCGAAGGCGGCCACCGTCTCCAGTGGCGGCAGGGATTGGAAGCCGAACTCGCTCTGGAAACGGAAGTAGTGCTTGCGGTACTCGGTGAAGGGCACCCGCCCGTGCCACACTTCCCAGTAGTGCCCATCGCCCCGCTCCTCAGCGTTGGGGTTCTGAAAAGGAAGGTTCGAGGAAGGCGAACTGGGCCAGTAGGGGGTGTCCGGGTCCTCGGCGGCCACAATTTCCGGCAAGAGGTGGTGGAACATGCGGTCGTAGTCCTGCCGGTGTTTCTCCGTCATCCCCTGGCTCCAGCCCCATTCCACCCAGCCCCATTCCAGTTCGTTGTTTCCACACCACAGGGCCAAGCAGGGATGGTGGCGAATCCGCCGGATGTTGTCCACCACCTCCCGGCGCACGTTCTCCACGAACTCCTCGTCGCCGGGGTACACGCTGCAGGAGAACATGAAGTCCTGCCAGATGAGGATGCCCAACTCGTCGCACAGGTCGTAAAAGCGCTCGTCTTCGTAGTACCCACCGCCCCAAACGCGCAGCATGTTCATGTGCGCCGCAGCCGCGCTCCCCAGCAAATGGCGGTAATGCTCGGAAGTAACACGGGGCGGGAAGGAGTCGGCGGGAATCCAGTTCGCGCCTTTGCAGAAGATGGGCACCCCGTTGACCAGGAAGGTGAAGGATTCCCCGTAGTAATCCT
Source organism: Armatimonadota bacterium (assembly GCA_012961305.1). GTDB lineage: Bacteria > Armatimonadota > UBA10988 > UBA10988 > DTZQ01 > DTZQ01. The sequence continues at coordinate 4,005 of DTZQ01000130.1, forward strand.
TTTTGCGTTGCAACCTCAGGGTACGCAGGCCCAGGCGTTTTTCCTCCCGGTCGCGGAGTTCTTCCCCTTCGTAGAGTTCCACTTCCGCCCGGTAGAGGGGCTGTTCTCCGTACCCGTTGGGCCACCAGAGTCGGGGCCGGGCAATGTTCACCATTAGGTGCCCTACCTGCCGGTCGGAGCGGATTCGGACTTCATCGGTGAGCACTTCCCCGTCCGGCGCAGTCACCCGCAGCCGGGCCCGCAGCGGCACTGCCTTCCAACGGTCTACGGTGACCTTAGCCCTGATGGTGACGGTGCCGTTGCGATGGTGCTCCTGGCGCAGGTGTACATTCTCCAGCCGGGCGGTAGTGTAGCCCGCCAGGCGGATGTCCCGCCAGATGCCCGTGGGCGGGAGTTTCGGGCCCCAGTCCCAACCCCACTGACAGGGCGACTTGCGCACGTAGGGCGCGCCGGGGATGGAATGGGCAGGGTTGAGCAGGGGGTCTCGCCTCAACCGCCGCCGCGCATATTTCACCGGCGAGGCAAACCGTACCAAGAGGCGATTGTGCCCTTCCTGCAATACCTCCTTCACTTCGAAGCGGCAGCGAAGGTACATGTTCTCTCCCCGCCCAACTTCCTCCCCGTTGACCAACACCGTGGCCAGGGTGTCCAAGCCCTCACACTCCAACAGCACCCGGTCGTGGGCCAGGAGAGAGGGTTCCACCGTGAACCGGCGGCGGTACTCCCAATCGGCCTCCGCTACCCATTGCACCTGCAACTCGTTGTCGGCCACGAAGGGGTCGGGAATGCGCC
>DTZQ01000131.1 GCA_012961305.1 Armatimonadota bacterium
GAAGACTTTGGAGAGGAGGAGGAACCGTAAATTGGTCGGTATTTGTTTACCGCAACCCCCTCCACACCCTCCCCGCCGGCGGGGAGGGGTGGGGCATTCCAGATACGCTAAAATGTATGGAAAGGAAAAGAGATGATTGAGGAAGAAAAGAGAGCCTCCAACGAGGAAGAAGAGGAAATTATCGTGCGTGACCGCCGGCGGGTTACCATGGAGGGCACCATTCGGCAAATAGATGGGGAGCCTACTACGAAGGAGACTCCGCCACCAGGTCCACAGCCCCCTCCCCAGGCTGGCCCACCGCCCCAAGCAGAACCAGGGACGGGAGGGGAACAGCAGCCCCAGTTGGCAGATGCTTACACGCTGGCGAAAATTATGCTCATGGAGTTCCAGGCTCGGGCCTGGCAGTACCTGGGATTGATTCCCAACCCGGTGACCAACGTGGTGTCCAGCGACTTGTCCCAGGCCCGCTTTGCCATAGACATGTTCGCTGTGGTGGCCGAAAAGTTAGCCGAAGTTGGGCAGTTGACGAACGAGGAACAGCGAGAACTCCAGCGGGTGCTTAGTGATTTGCGCATCAATTACGTCCAGCGGGCCGGAGGGGGGTTTTAGGAACCAGAACCAATCGTGGACAACCTGTCCCTGTGGCTGGCAAGTTGGTTTGTAGTTACCGCGTTGCTCCATCCCCGGATTGACCTGTGGGACCTGCCGTCGGTGGGCGAATTCGCGCCTTATTTACGGCATGAACGCCTGCTGCGGGTGGCCCTTTCCTTGAGAGCCACAGAGGTTATCCTGCACACCCAGGGCCCTGTACGGGTGTCCGACGAGGGGGTTTCCGCCCCTTTGGTCTGGCCGGCTTCCTTGGCGGCTGATGGGCCCCACACCTTTGTTTGTCAGCCCCGCCAGGAGGAGGTAGGCGAGGAAACGCGCTACCGTTTGTGTTTAGGTTTGTACCCCCAACGGTCCCGGGCCGAAAGCGTAGCCGAAGAGGTGCAAAGGCGAGGGTTGAGGACCAGAGTGGAACGGATAGCAGGGGGGTTTGCCGTGCAGGTGAACGATTTGACGTCCCGCAGTTGGGCGGAAACCTTGTGTCAGCGGGTTCGGAAGGCTGGTTATTCTGAGGCCCGGGTGCAGTCTTATTCGGTTCCCCGTACTGAAACTCGATTGGCAGTGAGGGTGGACGGCCAGCCGTTAGAGGTAGCGGGACTGCTATCCTTATCGGTAACCCCCTTGACCGACCAACCCTTGGCCCTAACGCTGCGGTTAGCCCAAGGACGGGTAACGGGGCCTAAGCGGTATCGGGGAGGGTTCGAGGTTCGGGCGCAGCCCAAACAGGGGCTTTTGGTGGTCAATACGGTGACCCTGGACGATTACCTACGCGGGGTCGTGCCCTTGGAAATGGGGCCAAGGACTCCCTGGGCCGCCCTGCGGGCCCAGGCAGTAGCAGCCCGTACTTATGCCTTGGCTCGGCTGGCCCGGCAGGCTGCTCCTACTTATGACTTTATCGCGAGCCATACCCAGCAATATGGCGGTGTGGCGGTGGAAACGGAATCCACCAATCGCGCAGTGGCCGAAACCAGGGGCGAAGTGATAACCTTTTACGGTCGCCTAATTCATGCGTTTTTCCATGCCTCCTGCGGGGGGCGAACGGAAGATGCGGCCAATGTGTGGGGAGTGACAGAGCCTTGTTTGGTGGGGGTACAGGACGCCCCCCCGGTTCCTCGTTCTTCTTCTGTCACCCGTCCCGCAGGGGGAGAGGGAAAGGAAATTGCCCCTGTTAAGGGAGACCGAGGATGGAGCGTGGAATCGCTGGCCGAGCCAGAAGCGATACGGGATTTTCTGCGCCGGCGGGGAGGGAGTTACTGTGCCCATCGTCCCTTCTACCGCTGGAAGGTAACTTATTCCCGCGCCGAACTGGAGGAGCGCCTGCGGCGTACTTTGCCCCGGGTGTTGCATCGTCCTGGGTTATCCTTAGGAGGGTTAAAAGGGGTGCACGTCCAAGCCCGTTCGGTTAATGGACGGGTGCAAGTGTTGGAAATTGCCGATGAACGTCACACCTACCGGATTGCAGGCGACCGGATTCGCTGGTTATTCGGCACCGGCAGGCCCGACGAACGAGGTTTACGCAGTACTCTGTTCGTCGTGGGACGCGTTGGCGAGCGGTATCACTTCTGGGGTGGCGGATGGGGACACGGGGTGGGCATGTGCCAACAGGGAGCACAGGGTTTGGCAGAAGCCGGTCGGGATTATCGGGCAATTTTGCAGCACTACTATCCCGGTACGCAGGTGGAACGCTGGACTTCCCAAAATGAGTCCCCGGCCCATTGACAGAAAGGGCAAAATCTGGTATAATTCCCAACAGAGCCTCTGCGATTGAGCCTTTATCCCAAAGTTGCCTGGATGCTGGGGGTTACTATACCTGCCGGGTTTGGCCAGGCAAAGGCAAAGGACGGAAAACCATGGAGCCAGCACGCAAGTTCAATTTATTTGCGGAGATTCAGCAATTACATGAAGACCTGGAGCGGCTGTTTAGGGATGTGTGGCAAACCCAGTTTCCCCGGCCAGCCGCTGACGGCAAGTGGCGGCCGCTGACCGATGTTTACCAGGTCGAAGGTGCAACTTACATCAAAATGGAACTGGCTGGCGTGCGCCGAGAGGATATTTCCGTCGTAGGCGAAGGAAATCGGTTGGTGGTTAGTGGGATGCGTTACGATTTTAATCCTCATGAACGGCGCACTTACACCCAGATGGAAATCAACTATGGCCCTTTTGAACGGGTATTCATCCTGCCCTTCTCCCTCCAGGAGGCGGAGATTGAGGCCCGTTATGAGCATGGTTTCCTTACCATTAGGCTGATGCCCCGGCCAGTTTCCACCCCTACGGATGTCCGACGCATCGAAGTGCGGACGGAGGCATGAGGATAAAACTATGGCTGAGGAAAACAAAAAGCGACAAACGCAGGAATCACCGGGCGCAAAGGAAGAACAGTCGGAGGAATTACCTTCTCGGCAGATTCCGGCAGGGGAAGGGCTGCTGGCCCGCAGGGGCCGGCCGGGAGGCCGAGAGCCCCATGTGCCCCCGGAGTTGAACTTGCTTC
>DTZQ01000132.1 GCA_012961305.1 Armatimonadota bacterium
ACCGCTTCCACCACCCGCGGTTCAGGAAACTGCCGTAGTCCCCGCACGGCCCGCCAACGCCGCCAAAACCAAGGACTGTGGAGTTGTCCCAACAACTCCTCCACCCTCACCGGCTGCAGCGAGGTGCCCATGACGTAGGCTATTAGACGACGTACCCCCCGCTGCAGGACCCGCAGCAACCGTCTTAAAGGAGAAACACATCCATAAGCCATCGCCAGATGCTCCATCCTACCTTTCGTGATTACTGACCCCATCCCTCCTTCCAGAACTGTGACTTTTTCCCTTGATTGACAGCCGGGCAATTTTGTGATACAATAAAGGCAGGTTTTCAAGGGGGTGCGAAGGTCAGGAGTTCGGGGCTGACTGCTAAAGTCGAACGCTTACCATGGAGGAAAACATGGCCCAAAAAGAGAAAGGCATTCAAGTTGAGGGAGTGGTGACCGAGAAATTGCGCGACGCCAACTTCCGAGTGGAGTTGGACAACGGTCATCAGGTCATGGCCTACGTGAGCGGAAGGATGCGGAAGTATTTCATCAAAATCCTGCCCGGCGACCGGGTTTTGGTAGAACTATCCCCCTATGACCTCTCCCGGGGCCGCATCCTTTACCGCTACAAGTGACCTTTCCCCTTGGGTTAGCAGAAATCTGACCAGGTAGGAGTGATTTGCAACTACGAGGTCTTGGTTATCTAAATATTGGAAGTGACGGCGAACTATGCCTATTACTATCAGGACTTACGCCGTTGCGCTTCTGTTCGCAGCGAACCCCACCGCCCTAACCCCCGTCCCTTAACTCCTTGGTCCTCACTGGTCATTATCTTATACCACATTGTTGCACAGTTGTCAACCACTTGGTAACCGTAGCCCAAGATTTCCATCTTGGGTAGGTCAAAGCGGCGAATTTAACCTTATCGAGGTATTACGCCCCGTGTGGAGTTTTGTCCAGACTCAGCCGCGAATTTTTCGTCCCTGCTGAGCAAAAATCCGCCCTGAATCACCTTCCTGCCCGAACCAAATCCAACTCCCGCTGGGTCTGCTCGCGGGCTAAGCGCAGGGCCTCGGCTGGCGTTTTCGTGCCGTAAATGGCCGCGTCCACCGCCCGCTGCAGGGCTCGCATGTAAAAGGCCTGCACCGGCATCACCGGCCGCTGGTGTCGGCAGTCCTCCAAAATGCGCAGGAACATGCCATAGTAAGGTTTGTCCCGGATTTGCTCAAAATAGGGCGAGTCCTTCCGGCCGGGAAACAGTCCCGTAGCCTGCCCCACCAGCGTAGTCCCCTCATCCTCGTAGCAAAGCCAGCGAATGAACTCCCAGGCCTCCTCGGAGTGACGGGCCCCCCGCGGAATCCCCAAGCACCAGCCGCCTACCCAGGAACTGTGTTGCTCTCCCCCTGGAGGAGCAGGAATGAAGGTGATGCCGTAGTCCAACTCCGGCGCGTACCGTTCAATTTCTGCAATGCCGCCAATGTGAAGGCACTGCATTGCCACCTGGCCGGTGTAAAAGGGGTTCTGCTCCGCGGTGCCAAACCCCTGCTGCAAACTGGCGATTTTGGTCACATCGTACTTCTGGGCGTAGGAGGCCATCCATTCCAAGGCCTTAACCACGTTGGGGTCATCGGCGGTAATGCGCTGCTTTTGGTAATCGTAGAACTTACCCCCGAAAGCCCAGCCCCAGGTGAACATCGAATTGGCCGCCCCGTACTGGGCCCAGGGGATTAGGCCAATGGTTTTCAGTTGACCGTTTTCCTCCGTGGTCAACCGTTCCGCCAGGGCATCTAACTCCGCGATGGTGCGAGGCGGGCGTTCCGGGTCCAGGCCCGCGCGGCGGAAGGCCTCCTGGTTCCACACGAAGCCAAAATTGGGGTCGGCACAGAAGGTGAGGGCCCAAACTTCGCCCCGGTAAAAGCATTGGCGCCAGCAGGGGGCAAAGTAGTCCTCGGCCGTAATGCCTGCTTCCTTCAACCGGGAGGTGAGCGGTTCTAAGGCTCCCCATTCCGCCCAGGGCGCGACCTGAGGGCCGTCTACGAAAATGGCGTCGGGCGGGGTGCCAGAGGCAACGGCGGTGAAAAACTTCTGGTTCGTGGCCAGGTCGTTAGCGGCGTAGACCAAATGCAGGTCAATGTCCGGGTGTCCAGCCTCAAAGGCGGCCGCAATTTCCCGGAACCCCTCGGCCATGGTCCCGCCCCACACGTGCCAGACGGTCAACTTGCGCTTCCCACCCGCCTCCGCCACCCGCGGCGAGCAGGAGGCTAAAAGCCCCCACGCCCCAAGCAGGGCGGACAAAATCCCGACCCCTAAATACCGAGATTTTTTGTCCCACCCCTTCCACACCTGACTTTACCTCCGTGCCTCGTCTCCCAATCCCTTCCCGGAGCGCGTTCGGGCGGCTTGCACCAATTCCCGCACTCGACGCTCATCTACCGGCCGGTTGACGTCCCCTTCCTCTTTCAGGCTGGTGCCCACAATCGCACCGTCCGCCAGAGCCAGCAAAGTGGCTACATTGTCCACCCTCACCCCGCTGCCCACTAATAGGGGCACTTCCGGCACCGCGGCCCGCACCTGTACCAGGTCGCTGGGGTCACAGGGTTCCCCCGTACGGGGGCCGGAAACTATCAGCGCGTCGGCCAGGCCCCGATAGGCCGCGTCCCTGGCTGCCTGGGCCAAAGTGGGGGAACCTAAGGGCAGCGCGTGCTTGACCAACACGTCCGCGAAAATTTTCACCCCTGGAGCCAACCCCTGCCGATAGCGCAGGGTTTCGTAGGCCCGACCTTCAACGAGACCCTGGTCAGTAAGCATCGCTCCCAGGTGCACATTGACCCGAATGAACTGGGCTCCCCCGACCGCAGCCACGGCCAGCGCCGCCAGGGCGTCGTTGCGCAGCACGTTCACCCCATAGGGTCTGCTCACCGCCCGCCCGACTTCCCGCACCACCACCGCCATCGCGGCTACCGTCTCCGGCCCCACCCGCTCCTTGCAGAAGGGCACGTCGTGGTAGTTCTCGAAGAGCAGGCCATCCATGCCCCCCGCCACTAAAGCCCGGGCCTCGGCTTGGGCCTGTTCCACTACCCAGTCGAAGTCTCCCGCATAGCGCGGACTGCCCGGCAGGGGTTGTAAATGCACCATGCCAATGAGCGGTTTATCTACGCCGAACAAATCGCGCAGGACCATCGGTTCTCCCCGGTTTATTAGCGGTCAGCCCTCAGCCTTTGGCTTTAACCCTGCCCGCCACTCCCAAGAGGAAATGGGAGGTTAGAACTCTAACTTCTTTCTTCTTCCTCAGCGAGGCAGGAACTCAGGCCCAGCATTTCCAAAACCACCTTGGCCGCCCGGGCCGTGGCACCTGGGGGTCCGAGGGCAGCCACTGCCTCGCGCAGGGCTTGCCGCATGGCCTCTCGCCGGGTGGCGTGGCGCAACAGGGCTCCCGCCTCAGCCGCCAAGCGGGTTGGAGTAGCCGCGCCCTGCACCAACTCCGGCACCAGCGGGGCATCGGCCAGAATGTTGGGCATGGCGATGTACTTGGGCCGGGGCCAATAGGTGAGCCAGCCTAAAAGGTAGTTGGCCCAAGCCACGCGGTAGAACACCACCATTGGCACGCCCAGCAGCGCAGCTTCCAGGGTGACCGTACCGGATTTGACCAGTCCCAGGGTGGCCCCGGCCAGGGCAGCGGCACTTCCGACCACCGTTTCCACCGGCCCCTCTACCCGGGCCAGGAAACGTTGTACCTGCTCTGCGGCCAGGTGGGGAGCCACGGACACCACGAACTGGGCGGAAGGAAACTCGGCCCGCAGCCGGGCGGCGGCTCCGAGCAGCACCGGCAAGTGGTGTTTAACCTCCTCCGGCCGGCTGCCCGGCAGGAGGGCGATTTTCGGCGCTTCGGCCGGGGCCGGTTGAACCCGCTCGGCCCAGGGTTGTAACTGGTCCACCAGCGGATGTCCTACGAACACCACCTCCGCTCCCAAAGCCTCATAAGCGGGCAGACACTTGGGGAAGGGAGTGGCAATTTTGTCTGCGATGGCCGCCACGTCCGCGGCCCGCCGCCGGCTGTTGGTCCACGAACCAGGCGGAAAGTAGCACAACACCGGCACGCCCTGCCCGCGCAACCAACGCCCAAACCGCAGGTTGAACGCCCCAAAGTCAATGAGCACTGCCAAATCCGGCGGGTGCTGCCGCACCTGCCTCTGCAGGCAGCGGAGCAGCCGCAGGGCAGGGGGCACGTGGCAGAGGGCGTCCAGAAGCCCAATGGCCGCCAGGGCGGTGGAATGGGCCAACAGGTGCACTCCCGCCGCCTTCAGATGAGTTCCTCCCGCGCCCTCCCACTTCACTTCCGGCGCCTGCTGCCGTACCGCCCGAACCAGCAGGGCTCCGTGACAGTCGCCGGAGGGGTCTCCGGCCACGATTAAAACCCGCCGACTTTTCCGGGGACCCATCGTATTGCCCCGTCAACCAGGTCTGGAATGAGCAGCCGCACCTTCCCCCCCCCGACCCCACCTTTGCCCTCCTGCCTTAGGTTGCGTTGGATTTCCCCATCCAATGCGAGTGCAGCGCAAGATTTGCGCGCAACGGCATAAGTCTTGTTTCTATTCCCCGCAGGGGTAGAATTTCCTTCCGGGGATGTAAATCCTGCGGAAAGGTTTTGTCAAGCCAGGGAACCTTCCATCACCGGCCCAACGGCACGAGGGGCTTGCAGGGCCAGCCCGGCCTCTCTAACCAGCCGCGGGGTAATCTTTGGGAGTCAATTTTAGCGGGTTTGACCCGCGCTTAGTCCCTTGGGCTGGCTAAAAGGCTTGTCCCACCTGGCTCAAAAGGCCGCTCCGCTCCCGCCCCAGATTTGCAGGCTTTGAAAGGCCCCCGGCCCCGTAGTGGGAATGGCCAGGCTCACCCGCAAGGGCACGATGCCCCAGGAAGTGCGCAAATCCGCCTGTACTCCCACTCCGATGGCCGTGCGCAGGGTATCATTCCACAGTTCGGAAGCGCTGTCGCCGGCCAGGGCCAGGTCCACAAAAGCATAGCCCCGGTTGACCACGAAGTTGCGCAGGCGGCGCGGCATGTCGGTACGCAGGGGGAAGCGATATTCCACGTTGGCCAGCAGCATTTTGTAAAACTGGTAGGGCAGGTCATCGCTGGCCCCGCGGAAATTGGGCTGGGTGCGCAGGCTGAGCCGTTTGCGGGGAGGCGGGTGGCCCTCGGTCCAGCCCAGGTAAAGCCGCACGGCCAATTGCCGCCCTTGGGGACGGGGAAAATAGTTCCGCCAGTCCAGGCTCAATTGCGCGTAGGTGCTCGGACTGCCGGTTAGAGGTGCCGCCAACTCCAGGCTAACCTCTACAAACTCCTCCTGCGGTTGGGCTGCCGGGGCGGTACGGCGAGTGAAGCGGTCATCGCGGCGGAAGACAAGGAAAAAACTGCTCTCCCGTCGCTCCGCAGCCGTGGTGGGGGGAGGGTCAAAGTTGAGGCGACGCACGAAGGATATTTCCAGCCGTCGCTTGGGAAAGAGGAAGAAGAACTCGTCCGGCTGTCCGAAGTAGTAAAAGGTGGACACTCGCACCTCATGCCGCCCACTGAGGTTGGAGAAAGCCATTTGGGACTGCATGTTACGCCGGGGCAGGGCATTGGCTGTAATGGCCGTGTAGTAGCGGGGCTCTTGGGAGAGGGTTCCGTAGTAAACCGCCAAGCGTCCCATGCCCTCCGGCTGCCGATAAATGACCACTCCCCCCGGTGCCCAGCCGTCCGCCCGGTTGCCCGTCGAGGCCCAGAAACCAGTCAGGCCGTAGCGAAACGGCGGGCCGGTGGTGGTAGCCTGAGCCGGGGGCAGGTTTAGTACTACACTTACCACTGCTCCCCACCACCAGCATCGTAACCCTGGGGAACGCTCCTGTCGCTGCATTGCTGACCCAACTTCTCCCCTCGTCGGTTCCCCTTTTGGGGGACCCGGTGTCCGGTTGCCCTGATTTTCCCGTGCTCTCCGCATCTCGGCGGTAAATATGGGACACTGCGCAATGGGCCAGAGGCCAAAGGCTGCCCAATTATTTGCCTTCACCTTTTCACCCCTTGCCACTTGCGGATGCTACTTCCCGCCCCTAACCTCAAGGGAAGGGAGGGGCAGGAGAGGTTGGGCTGCCTCCAAGACCTGCCGCCAAGTTTCCTCATCTATGGGGATGCCTTCCGCCCGGCGGCGAGCAGCGGTGCGGGCTTCCGGCTCGCCGGGCACGAGGATTTCGGTGAAGCCGGGCTGGGTAGGTGAACTCTTGACGTAGGCAATCAACTCGCTGAGTTGCCGGGCCACTTCGTCCACCGGCGCGAAACGGGAAATGTCCAGCGCCAGCAGAAAGAACCCGTTGCCCACCACGGTAGCCTCCTCCCGACTGCATCCCGCACCGCTGAGGGCCCCGGCCAGCACTTCAACCATGAGGCTCAGGCCAAAGCCCTTGTAGCCCACCTCGCCCCCCAGGGGCAGCAGAGCCCCCCGCGGTTCCCGGTAGAGGGCCTGCGGGTCGGTGGTGGGACGGCCATATCCGTCCAACAGCCAGCCTTCCGGCACGCGTTGCCCGCGATTGCGCCGCACCCGGATTTTCCCCTCGGCAGTGACGCTGGTAGTGATGTCCACCAACAGCGGTTCGCCCTGGGCCGTGGGGGCGGCGAAGGCGATGGGATTGGTGGACAGACGGCGTTGTGTGCCACCGAAGGGGGCCGTGTTGCGTCCGGCGCCGTGGTTGTTGACCATGCACAGGCCCACACAACCCTGTTCCACGGCCAGCAGCACGTAATCCGCCAGCCGCCCCACATGGTTACAGTGGTGCAGGCCCACCGCTCCCAGGCCGTAAGTTCGCGCTTTGGCAAGGGCCATTTGGGTCGCCCGCCGGGCCTGAACCTGGCCGAATCCCCAATGCCCATCTAACACGGCGGTGGTCTCCGCCTCCCGCACTACCTCCAGAGGCGCGCCGGGCCGAATTTGTCCGCGGCGCAGCAGTTGCAGGTACTGCGGGATGCGGATTACCCCGTGGGAATCCTGCCCCACGAGGTTCGCAGTGACCAAAGCGTCGGCTACAATTCGGGCCTCCTCCTCTGGCACCCCGGCCGCCCGGAAGAGGTCGGTCACGAACGCTTGCAGTTCGGAAGCGGTGAAGGTTGGCATCTCTGACTCCGCAAAAGCACATTCCCCTCAAAATCCCGATATTCCACTTCCCCCGCGAGTTCCCGGCGCTCGGCGAAGGTTTCCAAGTAGAACAGCGTTGGCTCGACGATGTGCTGGTTGTTGAGGAAGGGTTCCGTGTACTGAAGGTCGCCGAACTCCGCCCCGTCCAGGTGGTGTTGCGCTCCCACGTGATTGTTCCAATCCACCCCCTCGGTCAGAAATCCGTAGGGGCCATGATGGTGCTTGGCGCTGGCCCGCAGAATGGTCAGGGCATCACGCAGATACCGCTCCTCCTCTGTGTCCGCAAAGGCTTCCAGATAGGCCAGCGCCGCCTCCGCATTCTCCCACAAATAGGCCGTGTCCCAAGATTCCTCCATCCACAGCAAGCCCCGAGTGGCCACACCGTTGCGGTCCTCCGCCATTTTGAAGCGGTCCAACCCTGCCAGGGCCACTTCGTAGGCAAACCGCCGCAGGGAAGCGTCCTCCAACAGTCGGGCCGCCCGGTGCAACACCCGGAAGGCGACGGCATAGGACACGTTCTCCCGGAGGTCGTAGGTGTCGTGGTTGAGACTGCCGAAATAGCCTCCGGCTTCCACGAAACGCCGGGCTCGTTCGGACAGGGACACCGTGTAATCGGCCAGGCCACGCCGGGTCAACTCCGTCCACAATAAAAGGACGAGCAGTCCATCCCCGCTGACGGCGAAGCAGGGGTCCTCCCCGCCTTCGGCGCGACGGGGATAGGGATGGCCTTCGGGGGTACAGCGACGGGGAAACCAGCCGTTGGGTGCGGGGAGGACGTGCTCCGCCAGCCAAGCCGCGCAGCCGGTCGCGACGGCGTGCAGGCGAGAACGCCGTGCCTCGTCCAAATCGGCACAAAGGAGCATTTGCCCGGCGATTTTGGCCATTGAGCCGGGGCAGAACCAGTCGGAGTTGTGCTTGAAGTTCAGGCACAGTTCATCCCGTTGGGTGTCCCGGTAGCCTATGATGAACCCGTCCTCCCGCACAAAGCCATCTTCTAACACGTGGTCGAGCACGGACAGGGCCGTCTGCTCCAGCGCGGCATCGGCGGTAAACCGGGCGAACCTGAGCAGTTCATAGGCTCCCCCCACCGCATTGGCCGCCCAGCCAGGCCCCTCCAGGTGGCCAAAATCGTGCCAACCCATGACCCTGCCCTCTGGGTCCACGAAACTCGACCGGGAGCAGATGTGCCCTCGATAGGTGGTCAGCGTCCGCTCCCGCGTGAAACGCACGGAGTCCCTCATGCTGTCGAAAATGGTGTACTCCGGGTTTTCGGGCAGATAGAAACTCAGGGGCCGAATTATAGAGTGGGTTTCCCTGAGGAAATTTACACTTCCCTGGCGGCTCAATCTGCCACACCTCCTTGAAAATTGAGCGAAATGTCCGTACTATGCCGCTGAACGAGGTTGAAAGGGCCAGAAACGGGAGGCTTTTTCTATGACCCGACCCAGGGGTGAAGGGGCTGGCTGCTCAGTGAGCCGCTGGGTGCGGATTTTGTCCCGCAGCAAGATGACCCCATGCAGCAAGGCCTCAGGCCGAGGGGGGCAGAAGGGTACGTACACGTCCACGGGGATGATTTGGTCTACCCCCATAAGCACACTGTAGGCATCTTGGAACGGCCCCCCCATGGTCGCACAGGCCCCCATGGCCAACACGTAGCGCGGCTCTGCCATCTGGTCGTAAAGCCGCTTCACCCGCGGGGCCATCTTCTTGGTCACCGTGCCCGCTACAAACATCAAATCGCTCTGGCGGGGAGTGGCCCGAGGCATCATGCCGAACCGGTCAAAATCGTACCGGGAGGCCGCCGTGGCCATCATCTCAATGGCACAGCAGGCCAAACCAAAGGTCATGTACCACAGGGAGGAGGCCCGGGCCCAGTTAATCAGGTCGTCCAACTCCGAAGTGTGCATCATCAGCACTCCACCCTCGGGCAGGGCTTCCGCTACGCCCAAACTGCGCGGGGGACGAACAATTTCGGCCATAGTAGATTGTCCTCTCTTTCACCCGCAGGAGTCAAGGTTACTTCTGGGGTCGAAGGTGTACCGCAGGCCTGAAACCTGCGCCTCCGATGCTCGCACCTGCGCTGGAATTGCGCCCCTGGCTGATTGCCCGCCACGGAACGCCTACCATTATTATACCGCAAAAATCCAATTTTGTCACGGGATTTTGCGCCTCACGACCGACGCGGCTCAGCGCTCAACGGCCTGTGGGCTTTGATGAGGTGGGAAAAACCATCTTCGTTGTGGCCTACTACGTCCTTCCAGCCCAGCGCTAAGAGCAGGGGAAAGAGCAGCAGATAGACCGGCAAGAACAAACGGGACATTTTGAAAATGGCGAAGGCCCAATAACCCCAGGGGCCCAGGGTGGGTTTGACCCACTCCACCACGAACCCCGTCTGCTGCAACAGGGCTAAGAGTTGGGCCCGCGGGTAGCCCGGCCGGGCGTCGAAGTAGTATTCGGACTTGCCGCGAACGTGGCGCCGATACCAACATTGGTAGAGGCGGTGGGCGAAGCGGGAGAGGGGGGTATCCTTGCGCATCCAGAAGTGCTTGTCTTCATTGGGGCCCGGCGCGTGCAGTACCAATCGCCCGCCGGGCTTCAGGGCGGCCAACAGGTTGCGCAGGGCGGCCCGGTCGTCGGGGATATGCTCTAAAACGTCGCTGCAGATAATGACCTCAAACTGCTCCCGAAAGGGTAAATGGGTTAAGTCTCCCCGGACGAAATGGGCGTTGGGCAGGCGCAGGCGGCGGTTGATGTAACCACAGTCCGTAACCTTCTCTCGGTCAATTTCCACCCCCACTATTTGCGCCGTGGGATGCTGCCGGGCGAGGGCAAAAACGTAACATCCATCGCCGCTGCCGGCGTCCAGGATACGCGCTCCCTCCAAGGGCAAGCGTTCCACGGCCCGTAGCACGTGCTGCGCCCGCAGCCGGCCGCCGAAGTTCAAATCGCCCCCCAACCAGTGGCCCAGGCGATAGAGCCATCCAAATCGCCGCGAATAGCACTTTTCCCGCCCGAACATACGAAGCCTCTTTGAACCTCAACCCCTCCGGTGCCGCAGAGTCTCCTCGATGAGCCGGGAAATCCGTTCCAATTTGGCCTCCCAGGACTCAGAAGCCACCGCCGCGGCCCGGTGGCGACGGGCGGCAGGGGTGTCAGTGGCCAGGATTTCCTCGATGGCCGCTACAAAGCCCGGGGCATCGTCCGCAATGTACACGAGGTCGCCGTAGGCCGAAACCACCTCTGGCATCGGCACCGACACCACCGGCCGGCCCGCCGCCAAGTATTCCCGCAACTTCAGCGGATTCATGCTCCGGGTCAGGGGATTGAGTTTGCGGGCTAACAGGGCGACATCGAAGGCCGCGGCGTAGGCTGGCAGTTCCTCGTAGGGTTTAGGGCCCAACCAGTACACGTTGGGGCGAGCGGTTAAGTCGCTCAGGTCTAAGCGGCTCTCCCCGATGAGCACCACCGACCACTGCGGCCGCGCGTCGGCTATGCCTGCCACCAGGTCGGTATCGAAGTAGTCGCCGATGAAGCCGTAGTAGCCGATGATAGGAGGAGGAATGGCAGCGATGTCCGAGGGACGGGGCAGGCTTTCCCCTAAGGCCCGCGCAAAATGCTCCACTTCGACCCCGTGCGGGAGGTAATGCGTGTTCGGGTTCAGCGGTCGTTTGCGTTGGTAGAGGTTGCGGGCGCTGGTGAAAACGATGTCCGCGGTGCGAGTCAACTGCTCGTCCAGGGCGGTGATGGTCTTCACATCCGAGCCTGTGAACTGGGCGAAGTCGTCCACGTTGTAGTAAATGACGCATTCCTCGCCGAACTGTCCCACCAGGTCAGCCGCCGTAGGCAGGAAAATCCACAGCAGCGGCCGGCGAAACCGCAGCCAGCGGCACACGAAGCGCAGGGTGGCACTCAGCAGGAGCCGGTTGAGCCACCGCACGGTGGGTAGGTCGTGAAAGGGCAGCACCAGCGGGGTGTACACTATTAGGTGCTCGTCAATGCGGCGGTAAAAGCGGCAGAAACTTACCAATTTGCGTAGAATGCGTCCCAAATCCCGCTTGGTGGCGCGGGGTCGGCGCAGGCCGATGGACTCCACAAATAACACTCGATTGTGCCCGGCCAGCCGCTTGGTCAATTGGTGCTTGCTCGTGGTCAGGCCGCACTCATAGTCGTCCGAGGAAAACAGGATAATGTCCCGACCTTCCAGCATGGTTCCGCATCCTTTGAGGGAATTTATTCGCCTTTCAGGGAGAAAATCCTTCCGCCCGCTTGGAGATTTAACGGAAGTTGGTCAAGGGCCGAGGCCGTAACCAGGGGGTCAGGGCCTGAACGAAAGCGTGCAAGCGCTGCCGGGCGGCCAAATCATCCTTCAGGGGCGTGGCCAATCGCACCAGCAGCCAGGAAGACAGGCGCCGGAAGAGGAGCCGCTCCCAAGCCAGGTAGAGAAGTCGCAGGAGGTAGTGGTCGGCCGTATGGCGGCCATCGGTGAACCAATACCAGACCAACTGCTGTTCGCCCCCCCGTTCGACTTGCAACTGCCGGATTTTCCCGACCGGGGGGAGCTCGAGGGTATCCTCCTTAAGTACGGCCCAGCCGTTACTCTCATAGCACACCTCCGGCGCGTGTTGCACTCGCCAGTTGCGCCCACTTTGCAGCAGGGCCAATCCCACCGTCTCCCCCCTGCCCCGCGTCCAAGCCGTTTGGCGAAGGGTAGCACCCTCGCTGACCAGTTCCCGTTCATGAGGAGTTAGGGGCAGTTCCGTGCCCTGCCACCCCGCCAAACGCCGGGGCAAAGTGTCCACCCGGAGGAGGGTTTCCGACTTTATTTCCCCGTAGGTTGTGGCCCCAGTAAAGGCCCAGACGGCTAAGCCGAAACCCGCCAGGGTCTTGAAGAGCCGGTTAGTTGGGGGATTGGCAGGGCTACTCCCCCGGAGGGGAGGGGATGGAGTGGGGGACTGAGGCTTCGCGTTAGGGTGGGCGGTCCTTCGGGTTAGCACTTCCGCCAGGGCATCTGCGATTCGGCCCAGGCTCAGGAGGAGAACGCAGGCGGCGGCAAAGAGCACCAGTCCAGAAATCTCGTGCAAGAAACGCCTGGCCACTTCTGGTCCCCAGTAGTGTCCCAAGAGGGCGATGGTGAACACCCGCACCCCGTTGGCCAGGATGGCGATGGGGACGATGGACGCGGCCACGAGCCAACGGCTGGGCGGTTTTTGCACTCCTAAGTGGACATACAACAGGCCCATCATGGCCAGGGTAGCCAGGGATTTGAGACCACTGCACGGCTGTTCTACGTCCAGGGCAAAGCGGGGAGTGATGATTTTGGTGCCCTCCTGCAGGGCCGTAAGGTGAACCAGATTTAACCCCTGGAGGGCTATCTTAGTGGCCGCCAGGCGGAGGGGTACACTGGCGACTGCGTCCACCAGATACAGCAGGGGAAAAGCGAAAAGCAGGTAGTAGAGCGGGAAGCGTACCAGTCGCAAATGCTTGGGCCCCCACCGGAGCAGAATCAGGCCGTGCACCACCGGCAGCAGCGATACCCCGGATAGCACCTGCACACCCATGCGCAGTCCCATCCAATGCAAGGCCAATCCCCCTACCAAGAACCACCACCCCCGCCGGTCCGGAGCATCGGGCAACTCCTTCCACGCTGTTCGCTGCCGCCACAGCAGCCCTCCGGCTATCAGGACCGCTAAAATTTGGTACGTCCGGTAGGGCGAAGTGCGCCATACATAACCCAGCCACTGGAAAGTCGAAGCGTACAGGCCCAAGAAGGCGATGACCGCCAGAGCCAAGTAGGTTCCGACGGCCATCGCCGGGCGGGAGTCCTTATGGGTTGCCAGGGTGAGGGTTGGCAAACCGTTCAGTTTCATGCGTGCTCCCCAGTCAACTAACCCCCTCAACACGCTCCGCGCCCCGTGAGCACTACCAAGACGGTCTGTACCAAAATGGACAGGTCCAACCACGGGGAGCGGTGCTCAATATAGTAGAGGTCATTTTCGACCTTGCGTTTCACATCCTCGAGGGAGCGGTCGTAGCCATTGCGCACCTGGGCCAAGCCGGTAATGCCCGGTTTAACCTCCAACCGGCGGAGGTAATTGGGCACGACCCCCTTCAATTTCTCCACGAAGTAGGGGCGTTCTGGGCGCGGCCCGATGAGGGTCATGTCACCCTTAAGGAGGTTGAACAACTGCGGCAGTTCGTCCAGCCGAGTTTTGCGCAGGAAGCGACCTACGCGAGTGGTGCGGGGGTCATCCTCGGTGGCCCACACGGGGCCGGTCTCCTTCTCCGCATCCTGGCGCATGGTCCGAAACTTGTACATCACAAAGGGACGTCCCTCGGCGGCCCGGTGGCGCCGGTCGGGAATCCACCGTCTCCGGTAGTAAATCAGGCCATTGAAAGTCCGGTTCGACCGCCGACGGTTCTGACCCACTCGCTCTTGGGCGTAAATCA
The DNA here is from genome assembly GCA_012961305.1 of Armatimonadota bacterium. Lineage (GTDB taxonomy): Bacteria > Armatimonadota > UBA10988 > UBA10988 > DTZQ01 > DTZQ01. The sequence continues at coordinate 13,594 of DTZQ01000132.1, forward strand.
CCGGGCCGGGAGAGTCCAGTTTAATCAGCACTGCGATGAGCAGCATCAGCGGCAGGGCCAACAATCCCCCTCCCAAGGCCACCAGGAGGTCCACTCCCCGACGGAACACCTCGTAAAGCCGCTCCCACCGCACGGCGGGGAACGCATACCTCCAAACCTGCGACCCGAGGTTAAGGCTAATGGCGGTTTTCATCGGACTCACTCCCTTTGTCTTCTCTGCCCCCGCAAAGTGCAAATGCCGTGCCAGAATTTTCCCCTTGGCCCCCGAAGCCAGATAATTTTTCGTTGCTGCATCCAACCCCGTAACCTGGTAGGGGATAATAACGGTCCCCGCCCGTCAGCAGAATTTCCCCCTTGTCCCAGTACATATCGTAACCAATGGATGTAAGTGGGGTTAAAAATTTGCTAAACTTGTACAACAAAAAGTTCATCTGAAATGGGGAAGGATATACAAGCCCGCGGTCCAAATATTTCCTAAATGGCACACATTTTGCGCTAAAGTGGTAGGGGTAGAAACGCCGGGGGA
>DTZQ01000133.1 GCA_012961305.1 Armatimonadota bacterium
CCCCTCGCCCAGAGTTCAAACTCGGGGCTACCTTTACCAAACCAACGGAAGTTGGTTAAGTCGGTCTCCCACCGACTGGGTAACCGTAGCCCAAGATTTCAATCTTGGGTAGGGCTACTGCACTATCTCCTGCGGCTGGATGAGTTCCAGCAGTTCCCCCACCACCCGTTGGACCATCTTCGGCCCGGAGGTGGACTCTACGTTTAACCGCAGCAGCGATTCCGTGTTGGAGGGGCGTAGATTGAACCGCCAAGCTCGCTCCTCTACTGAGGTAACTGACAATCCATCCACCCCGTCAAACTCGTCCAAGCGGGCATCGTGCTGTCGCTGGCGGAGGAAATAATCCTGCACCTCTTCAATTTTCCCCCAATGGTTCTCCACTACCAGGTTGATTTCGTCAGCCACCGCGTACTGCGCCCGCAGGGGTGCAACCATCTCGGTCAGGGTTTTGTCCTCCTCGGACAGCAGGGCCAGCATCAGCAGGAAGGGAACCAGACCGTTGTCGCAGTAGTAGAAGTCGCGGAAGTAGTAGTGGGCGCTGGCCTCCCCGGCGAAGAGGGCGTCGTGCTTCCGCATGGCCTCCTTGAAAAAAGCATGGCCGCATTTGTTGACCAACGGGGTGCCCCCGGCCTCCCGCACTTTGTCCTGCACCGCCCAGACCAGCCGGGGGTCGTGGATAACGATGCGGGTGGAATCAGCGGGAGCGTGCCTGAGCAGGTATCGGGACAGCAAAACCGTCATAAAGTAAGGAGGTACGAACTCGCCCTTTTCGGTGAAGAAAAAGCAGCGGTCGGCATCCGCATCCCAGGCGACGCCCAAGGCTTCCCCGCCGTGTCGCTTGACCGCTTCTTCCATCTGCCGCCGATTAGGCCTCCACAGGGGGTCAGGGCGGCCATCCGGCACCGGGAAACTCCCATCTGGTTCCCAGTACAGTCGCTCCACAATGGTCACCGGCAGGCCCTCCAGCACCTGCTCTCCGACCTTCCCCGCCAGACCACAGTTGGCATTGAGCACCACTTTGAAGGGGCGGATTTCTATTCCCCCTAGGAACGAGCGGACTTTGCGCACATAATCATCTACGATGTCGCGGGACTCCACTTTCCCCTTCTGGGAAGCCAGGACCCGCCCTCGCCGCCAGGCCTCCAGGCCTATGTCCCGCAGGCCGCTGTCCTCGGAAATGGGAATGGCCTTCTCCCGCACCAGTTTCAGCCCTGCGAACTCCTTAGGGTTATGCGATGCGCTCAGGATAATGCCTCCAGCGTAGTCGTAGGCCGCAACCGTGAAATAGAGCATGTCCGTGGAAATCACGCCGATGTCCACCACATCCACCCCTGCTTCGGTCAAACCATCCAGCGCTGCCTGATGCAGGGCCGCGGAAGTGTCGCGCACATCCCGACCCAAAACTACGGCTTTCTGAGCCGCCGGCGACTGTTCCGGGGGAAACACTCTGACATACGCCTGGGCCAGAGCGTACACCACCTTTTCGTCAATCACGCCCACGTTGGGCTCGTGATATATGCCCCGAATATCGTAAGGTCGCACAATGCGGGGGTCGAAAACGTACATGTTAATTCTCCTTCGCTATTGGAATGGCTTTGATTATATTTCAAAAGAAAGTGTTTGTCAACTTCCGCTTCCCTTGACAGAGTCCGGCTCGTGCGATATAATGAGTGCTGAGCAGATGCAGGATGCCCCCCCTCTATCCCCCCGCACGCGG
>DTZQ01000134.1 GCA_012961305.1 Armatimonadota bacterium
CCGGTAGGTGGCATCGTCGTAGCGGGCGAACTGCTCGTAGAACCCAGCGGTGAGGTTGAGGTAAATCGGGTGGCTGGCATCTACGGCCTTGAGGGCTCGGTACTGGGCGGCAATCTGCGCAGGCGAGACGCGGGGCACGGGCGGTCTGGGGGGCGAAAGGGGAGGCTGGTCGCTCGTGGTGAGGAGGAAAGCATCGAAGGCGACCATGCAATCCTGACCTGTTTTCTCCGGTCGGCCAGCGGTTCGCATTTCGTCCACCTTAACCTCGAAGACATGCCTTCCCGCGCTGAGTTTCACCTGACCGTATGGCACCCAGCCGCAACTCAATACCCGGTGGACCTTCCTGAGTTCCAAAGGTTTCAGGTCTCGTCCCGTGTGCTGCCAGGGCCCGGCATCGAAGCGCCACCAGGAGGGGGAGGCCCAGTTCTTGGTGAACTCGCGCACCCACAGGTGATATATCCCGGCCTCAGGCACCAAGACCTCGTAGCGCGCCCAAAGCGGGTGTTCCTGGTCTATCTCCTCTGCGTAACCGGGCAGCCACTTTCCCTCGCTGAGGAAGGGATGAGTGAGGTTCATCCAGTTGTTGGGGGAGATGTTGGTGGCCGCGGGTTGCTCGCCCTCCCACCAGATGTTCAGGGAACCGTCGTCGCCGCGCGGCACCTTTACCGGCCGCTGGTAGGGCTGCTTCGCGGGCAGGTCCGGCTCGTCGCCGAACATCCAGCACAGCAACGCCGGATGCCCCTTCAGCGGCCAGTTCTCCTCCCGGCTGTGGATGATGCCCCAGACCCCCCTGGCCTGCGCGGCGTCTAAGAACTCTTTGGCCGTCTCTTCCTGTGCCCCCTCGCCCATGAAGGTGTTGATGCCCAGGGAGATGAGGAAATCGAAGTTGCGAACGGGTTGCAGCCAGACGAAGATGGGCAGAAATGGCTGGCCATTGACCCGTAGTTCACCCTGCGGGCCGAGGGTAACCTGAGCCGCAGCGGTCCGAGGGGTTGAGGTGCGACCGGGTTCGCTCAGCAGGATAAAACCGCCGGCCACCGCGAACCCGAGACTGAGAAACCACCAATTTTTTCCCTGTCTCATCAGTGCCTCCTTCTGCCTGCGGCGCGAGATGGGCGAATCCCGCGCAACGGGGTGCCCGTCCTGCATTTAGTACCTCTCCCGCAGGCCATCGCGCTCGGGAATGAGGTAGCGGGCGAACCACTCTTCCATCATCCCCTTCAGTTCGCGGATGCGCTTCGCTTGGGCCGGGTCCTCGGCCAAGTTGTGCCGCTCGTCCGGGTCGTTGACCAAATCGTACAGGTCGTGGGGGCCATCGGGATAGCGGTGGACGTACTTCCACTCCCGGGTGCGAATCATGCGCACCGGGCCGTACTCGTCGTAGACCACCACCGTTTCGGGTCCCTGGTCTGACCTCCCCTCCAGTAGGGGCAGGATGCTGCGACCGGGCAAATTGCGTCCTTCGGGCAGCGGCAGGTCCAAGTAGTCCAAAAGCGTGGGCAGGAAATCGTAGGCGCTGACCAGGGCCTCTTCCACCCGTCCCTGCGGCAAGCGACCGGGGTGGCTGAAGATGGCGGGGACTTTGATGGAGTTTTCGTACATGTTCCGCGGGTGAGTGCCGTTCCCCTTTCCCCAGAACCCGTGATGTCCACAACTGAACCCATTGTCGCTCGCGAACACGACGAGCGTGTTTCGGCGCAGTCCTAATTCCTCCAGGCGGTCAATGATGCGGCCAACGTTTTCATCCATGGCTGTAACGGCCGCGAAGTAGCCCTTGAGCATCTCCCGATTGCCCAAACACCGGTCGGTGAGGCTGATGGCCCAGGGATGTCGGGGCTCCTGGGGGCAGGAGTCGAAGGGGTAATCGTCGTAGGAATCCACAATGTCCTGCGGGTGACCGACCCAGGGGCTGTGGGGTGCGGTGTAGTGTACGCTGAGGTAGAAAGGCTGGTGGCGGTGCGCCTCAATGAACTGCAGCGCCTCATCGGTGATGACGTCGGTGATGTAGCCCGGCTCGTTGACCAACTGACCGTCTCGAACCATGGGCGCGTTGTTGTACGGGCCACCCCCCCGCTGGTGCACGAACCAGAAGCGGAAACTGTGCTGGGGATGCTGGCTGTCGCCCAGGTGCCATTTGCCGCTGATGCCGCAGATGTAGCCGTGAGCGGCCATGATGTCCGTGTAGGCAATTTCGCCCCGGGTGAACGGAACGGCATCTGGCCCCACATTCCCCTTGTCAATCCACTCGTGAATGCCGTGCTGCGACGGAATGCGCCCGGTCAGGAAAGTGGCCCGGCTGGGCGAGCAGACCGGCGTGGCCACGAAGAAGTTGCTGAAGCGCACGCCCGTGGCCGCCAGGCGGTCTATGTGGGGAGTGCGAATTTCCGGGTTGCCGTAGCAGCCTGCGGCCCAGGGCCCCTGGTCGTCGGTGAGAATGAAGACCACGTTCGGTCGCGGGGCCTTACGCTCGTTATTAGTTCCCATGTCTCGTCCTTCCTTCCCCCTGCCGCGCAAAGCGCTCGTAAACTTCTCTAACCGTTTGTTTCCGTGCCTCCCGGCGGAAGGGAAGGCCCAAGTGCTGGCAGAGTCGCGCCAACTTCCAGCCGTTGCCTTGGTTCAAAATCTCCAGTACCTGCGAGGGCTGGAAGCCGGAATCAATGGAGTTGTCTTTCCCAACCTTTACTCTTCCCTCTGCTCA
>DTZQ01000135.1 GCA_012961305.1 Armatimonadota bacterium
ATCGCGGTGGAAGGAGGTGTGGCTTGCATCGGGGTGGCCAGCGGTGGCTGTTCACGCATCAAACCATGAAGGAACTTTTGACCTATTACCGCCAAATGCTCCTCATCCGCCGGTTTGAAGAGCGGGTGCTGGAGTTGTTTGGGGAGGGGCTGATAAAGGGCACGGCCCATCCGTGTGTGGGCCAGGAAGCGGTAGCGGTGGGGGCCTGTGCGGCGTTGCGACCGGGGGATTACGTGACCAGCACCCACCGGGGACACGGACATCTGCTGGCCAAAGGGGGGGACCCCAGGCGGCTGATGGCGGAACTGTTCGGCAAGGCTACGGGCTACAGTCGGGGGCGGGGAGGCAGTCAGCATGTGGCCGCTTTCGATTTGGGCTTTCTCGGCTCCAATGGCATTACCGGCGGCGGCCTGCCTATTGCTACGGGGGCCGCTCTGGCCCTGAAAATGCGCCGGGAGAGCCGCATCGTATTGGCTTTCTTCGGGGACGGAGCCACGGGACAGGGCACCTTCCATGAGTCCCTAAACTTGGGCGCGGTGTGGAAACTGCCGATTGTGTACCTGTGTGAGAACAACCTCTACGCCATGGGTACGCACATTAGGTACACCTGCCCGGTGCCCAATGTAGCCGACCGGGCTGCGGCCTATGGAATGCCGGGGGTCATAGTGGACGGCAATGACGTGTTGGCGGTGCGGGAGGTGGTGCGGGAGGCGGTTGACCGGGCCCGCCGGGGCGAAGGGCCTACGCTCATTGAGGCGAAAACTTACCGCCTTCTAGGCCACTCCAAAGGGGATACTGACCGTCCCTACCGCACCCGCGAGGAGGAGGCCCAGTGGTGGGCCCGCGACCCCATCCGCCGCTGTCGCGAACGCTTGCAGCAAGCCAACCTCCTGGAACCGGCTCGGGATGAAGCCCTCCGGGCAGAAGTGGAGCGGGAAATCGAAGCCGCCGTCCAGTTTGCCCGGGAAAGCCCCGACCCCGACCCAGCGGTGGATTTGGGGGAGGTTTTTAGACCTGGTTAGCGAGGGGAAACTTTCGTCCTTTCGGTACAAGGGAGATAACAATGGCACGGAGTAACTACAAAGGGAAAACCTGTTGGCGGAGCGAAGCAATTTGCCTCTCCAGAGGAAATCATTATCGAGGCCCAAGGGGAGCGGTATGTTAATCGGGTGCCATTTTTCATTACCAGTGACCCTAAACTCAAACAGGGTCGTCCCATTATTGTAGGGACAGCAACAATGGTACGCACGATTGCGGCTTGTTGGAAATTGGGTATGAGCGTGGACGAAATTCTGGAGAACTATTCCCATTTGACCCCTTCACAGGTATTTGCGGCTCTGACCTTCTATTGGGACAATCGCGAGGCAATTGACCGGGATTTAGGGGCAGACCAAATGTTGGCCGGGTTAAACCATGCGTGAATTGTATTATTCTCATGCCCTACGTGAGGCCCTCTGGGAGGAGATGGAGCGCGACGAGCGGGTGTTCCTGCTGGGGGAGGACATTGGGGCCTATGGGGGGGCGTTTAAGGTCACCGCGGGATTCTTAGCCCGCTTCGGCTCGGAGCGCGTGCGGGACACGCCCATTTCGGAGAACACCCTCGTCGGGGTGGCTACCGGCGCGGCCCTGTTGGGAATGCGGCCGGTCGTCGAAATTATGTTCATGGATTTCATTACCCTGGCCATGGACCAAATCGTTAACCACGCAGCAAAGATTTACTACATGTACGGGGGACAGCGTTCCGTGCCCTGGGTGTTGCGCACGCCCGCTGGAGCGGGCCGAGCCTACGGCCCTACCCATTCTCAGAGTTGGGAGGCCTGGTTGCTGCACACGCCGGGGTTGAAAATTGCCTGTCCGGCCACCCCAGCCGACGCTAAAGGTCTGCTCAAAACGGCCATCCGCGATGACAACCCGGTCCTTTTCGTGGAGAACAAATTGCTCTACGGAACTCGGGGGCCGGTGCCGGAGGGAGAGTACCTGGTGCCCTTTGGCCAGGCGCGGGTGGCACGGGAGGGGGAGGAAGTGACCATCATTACTTACTCCCGCATGGTGAGGGAGGCCGAGGCCGCCGCCGACGCTCTTGCCCAGCAGGGCCTCAGCGTCGAAGTCCTGGACCTGCGGACGCTGTGTCCGTTGGACTTGGAGGCGATAACCGCCTCGGCGGCCAAAACGGGGCGGGTGATATTGGTGGAGGAGGGGCCGCGCACGGGGGGGGTGTGCGCGGAACTCGGTTTTCAGATTTTCGAGCAAGTCTTCGACTACCTGGACGCGCCCTTGGTGCGGCTGGCAGCGGAGGATGTACCTATCCCGTGCAGTCCCACTTTGGAAAATGCCCTGCTGCCCAACCGTCACCGCATCGTCCAAGCGGTGGTTCGTCTACTGGAACGATGAACCCGCTCATTTCCACCATCATTCTGGCGCACAACAAGGCCGCTTATACTCGGCGGTGTTTGGAAAACCTGCTGCTTACCCAGGAGGCCACGCTGGAAGTCTGGCTGGTGGACAACGGTTCCACCGATGAAACTCGTGAGGTGTTCGCCGCCTTTGCCGCGCGGGCCGAGGAGCGAGGTTGGAGCGTG
>DTZQ01000136.1 GCA_012961305.1 Armatimonadota bacterium
CGGGAGAATATTCGGTGCTCATCACCTCGAAGGTGCTCAACGAGGGGGTCAACGTGCCGGAGGCCAACGTGGGCATTGTGCTCAGCGGCAGCGGCAGCAACCGCGAGTACACCCAACGCCTCGGGCGGCTCCTGCGTAAGCGAGAGGGCAAATTGGCCCTTCTGTACGAGGTAATTACCAAAGGCACCCTGGAAAGGGAGGTGGCTCAACGTCGGCGGCGGACGGCCGTCCCCAAGCCAGACCGCCTGCCGGGGGGAGAAAGGACTCTTTGGACCCAGGGGCTTTAGCCCCCTCAGAAAAAACTGTGATCCCAAAAGTGAACCCGAAAAGCAAAAACGGGTCTAATAAGTGTAAGTGGTCAGTGGTCAGCCGGTAGCGTAAAACGTAAAGTGGAGAGCGTAAAATGCCTTCACCTTAATTTACGTTTCACCCTTTGCGCACTACACTAAGCCTTAGGCTAAAGACTGAACGCTTATGTTGTAAACAGGGGGTGACTTGAAGGAGGGAGGAATGATGAAACATGCATGGCAACAACACCGCTGCCGGAGGCACCGGGGCTTTACCCTTATCGAATTGATGGTGGTGATGGTTATCTTGGTGCTGCTGGCGGGAGGCGTTTCCGTGGTAGTGGTCAACCGGGTTGAACAGGGCCGCCGGGCGCGGGCCCAGACGGACATCGCGGCCTTGGAAAGCGCCTTGGACGCCTACCACGTGGATACCGGCGATTACCCCAGCGAGGAAGAGGGCCTGCAGGCCCTGGTGAGTCCGCCCGCCGGCGTGAGCAACTGGAACGGGCCTTACATTCGTAGGCCAAACTTCAATGACCCCTGGGGTAACCCCTATCAGTATCGGTATCCGGGAGAATACGCCGAGTTTGACCTGTTCTCCTACGGCAAAGACGGCCGAGAGGGCGGCGAGGGCAATGACGCCGACATTACCAACTGGGGCGAGACGGGGGGCTAAAGGCGGGCTTACCTTGGTGGAACTGCTCGTAGCATTGGCGTTAATAGCCTTGCTCACCGCAGCGATGATGCCCGCCTTTGTGAACCTTTACGCCTCCGCCCGTCTGCGCACGGCGGTACGGGGAGTGGTGGCTCTGTGTCATTATGCCCGCGACCGAGCAGTGACGGACAACATTACTGTTCGGGTCAATTTCGACCGGGAGGAAAACAAGTACTACTTAAGCCTCCAGACTGCCTTATCTGAGACGGGCGAATTGGAATTCGTGGAGGATACTACCCACCTGGGACGGCCCCGCTACCTGCCCGAGGGGGTAACCATTGAACGGGTGGAATACCTGGGCGAAACTACTACCTTCCACACAGCGGGGGAGGAGGTAGAAGCCATTACTTTCTTCCCCGATGGCCGGGCGGAGGAGGTGGTGGTAGTCCTGACGGACACCCGGGAACGACAACAGGCGGTGATGGTGGACGACGTGATTGGCCGCTGCCGCATCCTTACCCCGGAGGAATTAGATGCACTCTAAAGGTTTTACCCTTCTGGAACTCATCGTGGCTTTAGCCATTATGACCCTGGGCTTGGTAGGAGTCTTGCATGCTCTCTCCGCTGCCTTGGTTGCCAGTCGCACCGCCGAGGATTACACCACCGCAGCCATGCTCGCCCAACAGAAATTGGAGGAACTACTCCTCCTGCCAGAGCCGGAAGTGGGGGAAGATGCGGGTGATTTCGGGGAGTTGTTCCCCCGCTTTCAGTGGGAAAGCACGGTCGAGGAGACCGAACTGGAGAATTACTATCACCTGTCGGTCACGGTGTCCTGGCAGACCGGACGCCGCGTCCGGCAGTACACCGCCGAGACATGTGTTACCGTGGGAACTTTGACTTCCGAAGAGGCCACCGAGGCTTCACGCTGATTGAAATCATCGTCGCCTTGACCCTCTTAACCGTAGTACTGGGTGGGGTGTATGAGGTGTTCCGCACTACTACCGAGGGCATTCGGCGGGTGGAAGCCCGGGCCGACCTCGTGCAAACGGCCCGTATCCTGCTGGAACGGTTCCGCGCCGATTTGGCCAGTGCCTATCCGATGATGGTAGAAGTTGGCCTGGAGAGCGGCTTCGTGCCCGGGGGCCAGGAGGAGTTCACCACTCAGCAGATTACTTTCATCGCCGAAGACGATTACGACCCGTCTACGGAGCAGGACCTGGACAATCTGCGTTTCACCTGTGCGACTAATGACCCTCGACTGCGAGAAGAGGCTACTTTCGACCTTTATGAGGTGTTTTATTATGTGGACCTGGACGAGGAGACCGAAGAGGAGGGATTGGTACGGCGGTGCAATTATTGGCCTGGCCTGGCCACAGAGACAACTGAAGAGGAGGTCATTGAAATTTCGCCCCTGGTCAGGGGGCTTAATCTGCGCTTTCTGGAGGAAATCACCGCCGAACAAGAGGAAATTGAGTGGCTGGACACCTGGGAGGATACCACCCGTCTGCCGGCGGCCGTGGAAATAACTCTGGTCCTGACCCCGCCGAAAGCGCGGGAGCAGTCCCGTCAGGAGGAGGGAATCCCGGAGTTTGTGTACACTACGGTGGTGCGCCTGCCCCTGCGGGAGCCGGTGAAACTGCCGCCCTTGGAGGAACCGGAAGAACGAGGGCCCGGAGGGGAAGGGCTGCCCGAGGCCAGCCAACAGCCTGCGGAGGCCCAACCCTCCGGAAGTGGAATGGGAGCAACACTCCCCCCAACGGGAGAAAGGGGGAGAATGTAGGTAAGAATGGGCCTCCGAGCCTATTCGTCCCTCTGTTTGGTATGTTCGAGGAAGCGAGGGTATCCACATGTCCACAGAAGCAAAGATCAAAGTGGAAGAGATAGAGGGGATAGAAGATTTGCTAACTAAGGTGCTCATCGAACGGCGGGAGGAAATTTTTGGGGCCTATGCCCAGGACATAGAAGCCTTACGACGTTCGCCTGCAAGAGTGGCCTTGCGTCTGGAGGGGAGAGTGGAGCGGTTGGAGGAAATGGTGGGGGAAATTCGAGCCACCATGGTGACAAAGGAGGAGTTAGCGGCGCAAACACGGTGGCTGGAAGAAAGGATGGCCACCAAGGAGGATGCGCAGCGGCTGGGACAACAGTTGGCGGGGCTGGAAAGTCGTTTGGAGCGGACTGAGGAACGCATGGCTACCAAGGAGGATTTGGCCGAGATTAAGGCCACTATGGCTACCAAGGAGGAACTTC
>DTZQ01000137.1 GCA_012961305.1 Armatimonadota bacterium
CGGAAGTTGGTTAAGTCGGTTTCAAACCGAGTGGGTGACCGAAGCCCAAGGTTTCAATCTGGGGCAGGTCTAAGCGGCGAATTTAACATGCTCAAGCATAAGTAAAGCCTGTTCTGCAGGGCCACGCCTAAGCATGGTTTGGCACTCCAAAAGGAGAGCAATCATGGCTCGTTGGGAGGTAGTGAGCAATCCAGTGTTAATGAAAGAAGTGCGCTCCCGGATGCGGGGGAACCGGGCCTACTGGATTTTAGTCGGCTATTTGGGAGTATTGACCATTGTCCTACTGCTGACCTACTTTTCTTGGCTGCAGTCGCAGCGGTACAGTCAGTACTACGCGGCCACCAGTTGGCGGGTGGGCCGGGAACTGTTCCAGTACCTCTGTATGGCTCAGGCAGCGCTGGTGTCCCTGCTCGCTCCGGCCTTTGCGGCGGGGGCCATTACTCTGGAAAGGGAGCAGTTGACCTTAGACCTCCTACTGGCCACTCCCCTATCTGCCCGGTCGGTGGTGGTGGGGAAGTTGGGCTCAGCCACGCTGTTCATATTGCTGCTGCTGACCACCTCTTTGCCGCTAATTTCCATCTGTTTCCTGTTGGGTGGGGTTTCCCCCCTGGAGGTGCTGACCACCTACGCTGTCTTGCTGGAGACCGCCATCTTGTTCGCCGCCCTGGGCCTCACCTGGTCGGCCCTGGTGCGACACACCACCGTAGCCACTGCCCTGACCTATGGTTGCGTGTGCCTGTACCTGTTCCTGACCCTTCTCCTGGCCGCAGTCAACTTTGACCTTTCATACACCCATCACGGAGTATTTATTCTGGGCGGGTTGAACGTGTTTGCCTTCCCCTTCTATGCAGCCGAGCCGGTGAACTGGTACGGCTGGGTGGTGCCCCTGGCCTATCCGACGTTGCTCCTCAATGCCCTGTTAATTCTGCTGCTGTTGAAATGTGCCATGGTGCACTTTGAGGAGCACCGCCGTCGCTACCAAGGTGTAGGCTTGCGGCTGCTGACGCTGCTGGCCTTTTTAACTTTAGCCGCGCTGTTCTGTGGCAATGTGGATTGGCTGCCAGGGATAACTCCAGCCCCGGCGGGCATCACCGCTAATAAGGTACAAATCTTGACCAATTACGCTGCTTTGGCGGCAGGGGGAGCCCTGACCCTGCTGGTCCTGTTGGCCGCGGTGGTGGCCACGGGCAACTCGCGAAAGTGGGGCTGGCGACCGGGGTCAGGGGATTCAGGGCAGAGGGCGTTAGGCTTGGCTCCCTCCTTTCTACCCCTTCGGCTGGCAGCCCTGGTGGGGAGGAGTCTGCGGGCCTTGTTTCAGCCCCGGTTGGGCACGGCGGTGCCGTACCTGCTGCTGTTGGCCGGACTAATGGTTCCCCTGGTGGTCCTTTCGTTTCTGGCTGCGGATGGGGAGGTGCTGCGTACTGTGTCGGCGAGCGGCAAGGGCGTGCTTACTGACTGGGAGGCCCTGTGCACTGCGGCTCCACATTTGGGGCGATTGCTGATGATAGGGCTGAGCGTAGTGGCCTTCTACGGGACCTTGGGGTTGACTTTTTCGCTGTTCATCCCCCATCGCTGGGGGGCCTTGGGAACGACGCTGACCGTGGGGTTGCTGTTTTTGCTGCTGCCCCTGGCGCAGATGCCGTTTCTGTTCAGGCCGGGCCTCAGTTCCCCGAGAACCACGACTCTAACTGACCAGTTGGCCTACTTGTGGCCCTACTGGGCTTTGTACTACGCGGCTGACCCGGATGGATTCCATCGGGACTTGCCGCCGTTTTGGGTGGGCCGGATGCCTTTTTGGAAAGTGACGCTGTGGCTTTACGTCCTCTTGACCGGGATATTGTTGGTACTGGTGGGTCTGTACTGGCTGGGACGGCGCAATCGCTGGCGGGAAAAGGCAGGGGAGGAGAAAGAAGCACCTCCGATGGAGGAGCAAGAGAGTGAACAAAATGAAACCTACCGCGTCTAACCCAAAGGAAACGCTGGTTCAGTATTGGACGGAAGGCATGGAACAGTCCGATTGGGCATTGGTGGAGCGATGTCAGAACGACGACCTCCAGGCCTTTGAGCAGTTAGTGGAGAAGTACAAAAACAAGGTGTACAATTACGTCTATCGGATGCTCAACGACCCGGAGGAGGCAGAAGATATCACGCAGGAAGTTTTTGTGCGCGCCTTTGCGGCTATCAAACAGTTTCGCGGACAGGCCAGTTTCCAGACCTGGCTGTACCGCATCACGGTGAACTTATGTGTGGACTGCCACCGCCGTCGGGAGCGAGGGCCACAGGTGGTTCGTTCTTTGGATGCGCCGGTGGAGGGGGAAAAGGGCGAGGTGGAACTGGAGGTGCCTGATTGGAAATACAACCCGGAGGCGCACCTCTTGACCAAGGAACTAAACCAGCAGATACACCTGGCCCTGAAGCAATTATCGGAGAAATTGCGTACCGTTATCCTGCTACACGACCTTCAAGGGCTGAGTTACGAGGAAATTGCGCAAATAGTAGGTTGCCCGCTGGGCACGGTGAAATCGCGTTTGTTCAACGCGCGCTTGGCCTTGCGGGAGAAGTTACGCCCCTATTTGGAGGGCCTGCCAGAGGCAGAGCCGGAATCGGCAGCAGTCTCGCAGTAGGGAGCAAGCCATGAGTTGTCGGCGATTTCAAATGCTCATTTCCCAATATGTGGACCGCTGTTTGCCCCCCGCGCGGGCAGCAATGGTAGAAAGGCACTTGGCCGAGTGCCCAGAATGCGCGGCCCTTTATCGGGAGATAACTCAGGTGGTCACAACCTTAAAGCGGTTGGAACCGCGGCGGGTTTCGCCCGGATTCACAGCCGACCTGTTGGCCCGCCTTCGCCAGCGGGAGGAACCCCGATGGGGTTGGCGGGGGCGTTGGGGCCCTATATGGATGCCCCGGTGGGGCTATGCTTTGGCTGCGACCGTGGCCGCGGTCATGGTATTGATTGGCAGTTTGATGGTGGAACTGCGCGCGCCGAGTGAGAAGGATTTGCCCCCCGAACTGCTCGCTTTTGTGGCGGAAAGCGTCCGTGATTATACTATGTGTGCGGCTGCTCAGCCACTTTCTGAGGCGGTTTTACTGCTGCCTGCAGACCTGCAGTGGGAATAAAGATGGAAAGGAAAGCCTGCCTTCTGGCCCAGAGTTCA
>DTZQ01000138.1 GCA_012961305.1 Armatimonadota bacterium
GTCCTCCACCACCAGCACCCGCTGCCCCGGCAAGTGTTCAGCAAAGCCTCGCCGAAACACCATGCGGCCCTCTACCCGCTCGGTGAAAATGGCCTTTGTGCCCAGGGCTTTAGCCGTTTCGTGGGCCAGGAGAATGCCGCCATAGGCGGGGCCGGCTACCAGTTCAACCCCCTCGTTCCGGAAGCGGTCGGCCAAAGCCCGGCCCAATTGGGCCGTAACTTCCGGCCGCTCCAGCAGGCGGAACTTCTCCACGTACAGCGGGCTGTGCAGCCCGGAGGTGAGCAGAAAATGGCCCTCCATCAAGGCCCCAGTTTCCCGCAGTAAACGTTGTAGGTCCTCGGAAGTTAAACTCATTCTTTTTGACCTCTTAACCCCTCTTGCAGTTTCCGGTGAAGTTCCTCTTGGTAGCGCAACTGAGCCGCCAGGGTGCCCGGGGGGAGGAAGCGAATTTCTGCGACCACGTCGAAGTTCACCCACTTGCGCACCAGTTCCCACCGAAACTCCTCCCGGAACGACTTAGGCTCTGGGATTTCCAACTGCTGAAACAGGAATCCCTTTTTGTCAAAGTCCAGTTCCTCCACAAACCCGCGCTGGTTGGGCTTGCGCTCGCTGATGAACTCCACCTCAATTTCCGGTCCCGCTGGCAGTTGCATGGGCGGTTCCCTTTAACTTCTGACCACATTCCTGCAAAAGGCGTTGGGCCGCGGCCACGGGGTCGGGTGCTTGGGTGAGCGGACGGCCAATGACCAGATAATCGGCCCCCTCTTGCAGAGCCTCGGCCGGGGTTAGCACCCGTTTCTGGTCCTGCTTGGCCGCCCAGGTGGGCCGCACGCCGGGAGTGACGAGTAAGAAGTCCTCCCCACAGGCGGCCCGAATGAGGCGGATTTCCTGAGGCGAGGCTACCACCCCATCGAGTCCGGCCTGCTGCGCCAGTCGGGCCAAATGGGCCACATGGGCAGGCAGGGGGGCCTCCACTTGCAGTTCCAGGCGCAAAGTCTCTTCATCAATGCTGGTCAGCACCGTTACCCCCAGCAGCAAGGGCCGAGCCACTTGGCAGGCAGCAGCAGTTTGCCGGGCACTTTCCACCGCAGCTTTCATCATCTCTACCCCGCCCAAGGTGTGCACGTTCAGCATCCATACCCGGTGTTTGACTGCCTCCGCTACAGCCCCAGAGACAGTATGGGGAATGTCATGGAATTTGGCATCGTAAAAGACCCTACCCCCGCGTTCGCGGATGTCGTCGAGAATGCCCGGCCCGGCAGCGTTCACCAGTTGCAGTCCTACTTTGAACCCCCCGACGTACTCCCGGAGCCGTGCGACCAGGGCCAACGCCTCCTCCCGCTTGGGCACGTCCAGGGCTAAAATAAGGGGATTATGTTTTTCTTTCAACTGTCCGCTCCTCCAAACAGAGTCCCCAACGTAAACTTAGGGACTGAGCGGGGAAAGGACGCTGAAGCGTCCTGATTATGACCTTCGCAGTGTGCTTTAAGCCTGCTTGTTCCGCTCAGTCTGAGTGTTGACGCTCAGGCACAGGCGTGGGCGGCGCCGATTAACTGGCGGAAATCCTCAATCCCCTGCCGCTGGCAGTAGGCAGTTAAACCGTCGAGCACTTCTAAGGCCGCCCGCGGGCTGACAAAATGGGCCGTACCTACAGCCACCGCCGTCGCTCCCGCCAGAATGAACTCCAACGCATCCTGGGCTGTGACGATGCCTCCCATCCCAATAAGGGGCAGGTCAATGGCCTGATACACCTGCCAAACCATGCGCACCGCCACCGGCCGAATGGCCGGGCCGGACAGTCCTCCGGTGAGGTTGCCCAGCACCGGGCGACGGCGCTCTACATCAATGACCATCCCTACCAGGGTATTGATGAGAGAGACCGCATCTGCTCCCGCTTCGGCTACTGCCCGTGCCAATCCCTGAATGTCGGTCACGTTGGGTGACAGTTTCACCCACACCGGCAGGCGCGTGTTTTTCCGAACGGCCTGGGTGGCCGCGTAGGCCAAACGGGGGTCGGCGCTGAAGGCCAGGCCACCTCGTTTCACATTGGGACAGGAAATGTTCACTTCCAGGGCTGCGATTCCTTCCGTGTCGTCCAAAATCCGGGCCAGTTGCGCAAACTCCTCCCCCGAGTGGGCATTGATGTTGACCACCAGAGGCACATCGTACTCCCGTAGTCGAGGGAGTTTCTCCCGCAGAAAGACCTGCACTCCGGGGTTTTGCAGGCCGATAGCGTTGAGCATCCCTGCCGGCGTTTCCACCGTGCGCGGCGGCGGATTGCCCGGACAGGGCTCCAAAGTGAGACCCTTGACCACCAACGCTCCCAGGCGGTTCAAGTCCACCAGGTCAGCGTACTCTTCCCCGTACCCGAAAGTTCCCGAAGCGGTTAGAACCGGGTTTCTCAACCGCAGAGTGCCAATTTGTACCGCCAGGTTCATACCGGCTCCAAACTCTCCCAAAGGATGTCCTGTGCTGCGAAAACGGGGCCTTCCGTGCATACCCGCTGAAAGCGGCGAAAGGATTCCCGACTGTGGGTTTCCACCACGCAGGAGAGACAGGCCCCCACGCCACAGGCCATCCGGGCCTCCAAACACACCTGACAGGGCAGGTTTCGCTCCTCGGCCAGGACGGCCACGCCCCGCATCATGGGCACAGGGCCACAGGTCAAGATTCGGTCTATGTTTTCCTCCCGCAGCACTTGGCCCAGCAAATCCACCGCTGGGCCGGGGAAGCCTCGGCTGCCGTCGTCGGTAGCGATATGCACTTCTACCCCCAGTGCCGCGAACTCCTCCTCGCCCAACACCCATTCCTTCGTTCGCGCTCCCAAAAGGGCCAAGATACGGGATTTAAGGCCCCCCTTTCGCTGCCAATACTGGGCGAAGAAATGCAGCGGCGGCAGGCCCACTCCCCCGCCGACGAGGGCTATGGTATGGGCCTGTGGTTCCGCCGTGAACGTACCCTGGCCTAAGGGCCCTAATACGTCCAATTTCTCTCCCACCCGCTTCTCCCGCAGGAGGGCAGTGCCCCGCCCAACAACTCTGAGGAGCAATTCCACCGTTCCCTGCTCCCAGTTGACCCCGTGAATGCTGAAAGGTCGCCGCAGAAACGGTTCGTAGCCAGGGGCACAGCGCACCTGCACAAACTGACCAGGTCGCGCCGACAGGGCAATTTCTGGCGCCGACAAGGTCAGTTTGAAATACGGCCCCACCAGGGACTGCCGGGCTACGATTTCCACCTCACCTTGCCATTTCATTGCTATCTTGACAATGCAACTTTAATACTGCCGGGCCTAAGTTCGTTCCGGTAAAGGCAATCAGCCGTCTCCCCCAGAGTTCAAACTCGGGGCTACCTTTACCAATACCAACGGAAGTTGGTTCAGTCGGTTTCCCA
>DTZQ01000139.1 GCA_012961305.1 Armatimonadota bacterium
GACCGACCGCGGGAGGAATTGGGCGAGGCTCCACCGCCCCCCTCGCCTGAGGAGCCCTCTGAACCGGAGCCGGAACCCGCTGTCCCGGAGTTAACCAGTGGACGGGTTTCCACCTTTGAAGATGAGTTCGACGAGTTTGACGAAGACCCCTTCGCCGACCAATAGAGCCTGGAGGAGAGTTATACCCATGCGAACCTCAAGTTTTCGTCAGCCCCGGCGCAAAGTTTGTGTGTTCTGTGCCGACGGAATCGCCCATGTGGACTATAAAGAGGTGACCCGCCTGCGGAAGTTTCTGACCGACCGGGGTAAAATCATTCCCCGGCGGACCACAGGAATGTGTGCCCGTCATCAACGGCAACTGAAAATAGCCATCAAGCGGGCGCGAGAATTGGCTTTATTGCCCTTCGTCAGCGAGTAAGACCGGGAAACCCTTTGAACTATCCCTCATTTTCGGGGGAAAGGGTAATTTGTTCTGTGGCCTCCTCTTCCGTTCCGGTCAGGCGTTGTTCTGCCGGAGCAGGTTCGGCTCGGGAGAGGGCGGCGTCACTGAGGGGCCATTCTCGGGGGGGACGAGCGCGGCTGAGTTCGCGGCCCGTATGGGCCCCTACCCGCTGTCGAATGGCCTCTAAGGCAGCCGCGGCGGCCGTTTTCACCTCGGGGGCGGTTACGTTGCTCCACAGCCGCAGTTGAGTCTCCAAGGGGCCCAGGGCTCGGTGGTCCCCCACCCGCGCGAGGGCCTGTACTACCCGCAGCCGCAGGACATCATCAGGCGTGCCCAGCATCTTCACCAAAGGAGGAGTGGCCCATTCCGGCTCTCCCTGTCTTAACTGCTCCACTAAGCGCAACAGCCCATCCCGAGCCACCTCTTGTACATAAGCAACCCGCAAACTCAAGACTTGGAGCAGGGGGTCTAAGTCCCCCTCCGTGGGAGCCTGGGCTACCTGTTCTATGGTCCGCTGTAAAGCATCCCGCAGTTCGACCCGATGATGATTGCCCTCAGGCGCCTGGTACAATTTCATCAACGGTTCGATGGTCTGCGCATCACCTAAACTGCCCAGAGCCAAGATAACGCTGTTTCGCACCCGAAGAGAAGGCTCTTTCAACGCTGCGCACAGGGCCCGCCGTACCTGCTGGTTTAAGGTCTGCTCCGCGGCATAGCCTTTACTGCGCACTAACTCCTGCGCTGCCCTACGGAGTTGGCCTTGCAAACGCTGAAGGGCCGGTTCTGCTTGGAGAGTTTTCGGGCCGGCCGACAATCGGTGGGCGAGTCCACGCACCTCGCGGAGCGTGGCAGTAAGCGGGCTAACGGCCCGACGTTCCCACAGGCGTCCCAGGGCCTCCGCTGCTGCTCGGCGCAGCCGGGGACTGCGGGCCTTAAGGGTCGCACACAGGGGGCCCACCGCCCGTTCGTTGCCCCAGCGACCCAGGGCCTGGGCGGCTTCATAGCGGAGGGGAAGGTCGCGGCTTGGGGCCAGCAGTAAACGGCAGAGGGCCTCTACGGCTTGCTCCCCGCCCAGTTCCCCCAGAGTCACCACCGCTTGCCGCTGTACCCACCAAACGGGGTCATCTAAGGCCGAGCACACCGCCTCCACCACCCGCGGTTCAGGAAACTGCCGTAGTCCCCGCACGGCCCGCCAACGCCGCCAAAACCAAGGAC
>DTZQ01000140.1 GCA_012961305.1 Armatimonadota bacterium
ACCGCCGCGGCCGCCAATTGAGCCACCGGAACCGCCCGAGCCGCCCCGACCGCCGCGGCCCCGAATACCCATTGACATCTATGCCCGTAATGGGGTTTTGTCCTTCGACTTCAGCAACCTGGAGGGTGGCGGGGTGCTCCTGAAAAGCATGGACTTCCTGGATGTGGAGAAACGGGGCGGCAAAGTGACCCTTTATGGCTTCGGACACACGCTGCTGGACACCTTTGACATTCCCCGCGGTGGCAATTACATTATGACTTCGCTGAATTTCACGGGCCTGACGGACGTGGTTACGGCCATGGATGTGGAGTTGAAAGACGCGGCCGGCGTAGACAACATCCTGGCCGAGGCTGCTCCTGAGCCTCACGAATGGGCCCTGTTAATTATTTCCCTAACAGCCTTGGTCGCTTTCGCCTGCCGGAGGAAGCCGGTGCCCGCTCACTCAACCTAACGCCCCCGTGAGGAGGACGGAGTCATGAGATGGGGAAAGGGGAGAACGGAAACCATGCCGTTCTCCCCCTTCCTTTAGAAAACGACCGCATGGCCCACCACTCCCGCGAGGGCATCAATCACCGCCCACAATCCTCCAGCCACGAACTCGCCTCCAATCAAGCCGCCGAAAAAGGGCTGTACCAGCCGATGTATTCGGTAACCTCCCCATCGCAGCACGGTGGACTTGCTCAGCCAGCCCAGGAACAGCGAAAACCACAGATGCCGCATGGTCCAAGTGCTGGCCATGAGCAGGCCCACCGCGTTGAACGGCCACCAGAGGAAGTTGCGCTGCAGGGCCATCAGGGCGGCGGCAACCAGGCCGCCCAGTCCAATACAGACCATCCGTCCCACATCCGGCGGCACCGGATTTTCAAACCAGGAACTTAGTTTGTTGAAGGACCAACACGGGCCGTTGCGCATAAACCAGGGATTGAGGGTAATGGCACCGTGGGCGTAAATGGTGGTCAGCGTGGTGTAGGTTCCCACGGCCAGGGCTACCGCCATGGCCAAAGCCATAACCCCACCCACCTGCCGGGCGGGAAGGTGTTCGGCGGTCATCAGTTTGAACCCGTCCAGGTAGTAGGGGGGCTGAATGGTGCCCTGGTCGAAGGTGAAAATCATCTGGGGAAAGGCTATCACGGTAAGGTCGCGCTCCCTCAGGCTGGCTGAACCACCTGCGTAGACCAGCGGGTCCCAGGTGACAAAGGAACATTCGATGAACAGCAGTCCGCCGGCGGAGACGATGCGGGTCAGGCCCAAAGCCACTATGTACCAAATGGCAAAGAAGGCCGCAGCCAGGCTCCAACTGGCTCCTGCCAACCGCAGCCAGACCATCATCAACAGCGTGCCGCCCCCAAAACCCAAGGCCGCCCAACGATAGGGCAGAGGTTCGTTTTCCTCCCCTTCCGGGTCGCTGCTCAGCACTCGGCGCAGTTCCGACTTCAGTCCCCACAGGTACACCGTTCCCAGGACCGCAAAGGCCCCCACCTCTTGTGCTCGCAGCAGTTGGGTCGCGGTCAATCCGCCCAACGCTTCTCCCCCTACCCCGTAGGCCCGGAAAACTACCCGCTGTACCAGCGTGAGCAGGTAGAAGAACCAGAAACTCAAAGCGATGTCGGCGGAGAGCAGGTAACCGATGCCGATGACCGAGAAGTAGAAATCCACCTCCAACTCCGAGGCCGCATTCCAGGGCGCGCTGACGAAAGCCTGACCCAGGCGCAAGTTGTGCAGGGGTACGCGGGGAACGGCTGGCTGGTAGTAGGACAGGCCGTTGAGGGAGTGGACGGTGAAGGCCACGGCGAAGCCCAGCCACATCACTTTGCGGCGGAAGAATTCGCTGCTGAGGGTGGGACGCTCCGCCCGGCCCAACATGCTGAGGGGCACCTGCGCCAGAGGGAAGACCAACTTTTCCTGTTCAATCCACCGTCGCCGCAGCAGCACCGTTAGGCAGAAGTAGGAACTCAGAAACAGTACCGCAAAGAGCGTCCACATGACAAGGGGCACCGCCCAGGCTCCCCAGGGTACGGGCCGGCCGGGGGGCAGACCTAAGTAAAAGTCGTTGATGACCTGCGGGTCCCGCGGGGCCAGCCAGCGCGGGATATGCCTCCAGAAATGTTCCTCCCAACGGTTCTCTGGGGTGGCAAAGTAAAAGGGTGCCGTCACCACGCCGAACAGATAGGCCAGATAGCCCCGGGAAGGCAGGGCCACAGCGACCAGCCACATTATGTACACCAGAATTAACTCCCCCCGGGTCAAGGCTGCCCGCGGGGAGAGGAAATGAAGCAGGGTATTGACGCCGGCCACCAGCACAAAGAACAGGGCCAACACTCCTAAAGGCAACCGTCCCGTGGCCAGAGACGACCCCTGTTGCACTAAGTCCACATACGGCCCGGCCGTGCTCAGCAGTACCACTCCCAGCAGCCCCAAGCCCACCGCCCGCCAGGTAAGCACTATCCGTTTGGCCATGAATTTGACCCCTCCGCCGCTTCCGCCTACTATCCTCCCTATTCCTCCCTCAACGAGGAAGCAGGACGGCGGGGGAACCAGAATCCTCCATCCACCCGCAGACAGGCGCCGGTAATGTAATCTGCATCGGCAGAGGCCAGGAACACGACGGCTTTCCCAATTTCCTCACTGCGCCCCAGCCGGCCCCAGGGCAACTTCCTCCCCTCCGCTTGGATTTGCTCCTCCGTCCGAAACTCCCGCTCGCCTGGGGTGTCAATCCAGCCCGGCTCAATGACGTTGACCCGGATGCGGTGTTCCGCCAGTTCCACCGCTAAGGTGTAGGCCATTTGGTTAATTCCCGCTTTGGCTGTGTTGTAGGGCAAGGAGTTGGCGAAGGGAATAAAAGAATGCACGGAACTGATGACGATTATGCTGCCTCCTTCGCCCCGTCGTACCATGTCCCGCGCCGCCTCCTGGCTGCAGAAGAAAACGCTCATCAGGCTGGCATCCAGTACTTGGCGCATGTCCTCCTCGGTCAGTTCCAAAAAGGGCTTACGAATGCTATGGGCCACGTTGTTTACCAGGATGTCAATCCGCCCCCACCGCTCTACAGTTGCGGCCACCAACCGTTCTACCTCCTCGCGGCGGGACACGTCTGCTTGCACCACCAGGGCTTCCCGGCCCAGGTCGCGGATGAGGGCTGCTACCTCGGCTGCCTCTTCGCTGTGCCTGCGGTAATTCACCGTCACCCGGGCCCCGGCCCGGGCCAGTTCCAGCGCACACCCCCGGCCAATGCCCCGCGAAGAACCAGTCACCAGGGCGACTTTACCTTCCAAGGCCATGAGTTCGCACCTCCTGGGAGAAGCATGTGGACGCCTCCGTAAAGGGTGCGGCTATATTAAACCTGGTTGACAGAGCACCGTTTCCCTCTTCCCCGTTCCTCTTGTACGCGCCGCAGGATGTCCCAGTAGGCTCCCCGATAGCCGCGGCGAATGGCTTTCTGCAAAACTTCATTGGCGTTGTAGTTGTAGTTCTGCTCCGGCTTGGTGGGGTCGGCGAAAAAGAACCGCTCGTCGTCTCCCACCAATTCGCCCACTACCGCGAAAATCTCCTCTCCCAGGGCCGGCGAAATGTAAAAGACGGGCGCCAGGCAAGTTTCGTTGCCCTCCACCTTCCCGAACAGGGCGGGATGGTCTGCAGTGAACCCCTCCTGCTCCACGCGCCGGGCCAAAGGGGTGTAGGGGTAAAGGCGCACCCCAATGGACAGGCCCACCCGCGAGGGGGCAGCGCGGCGCATAAGGGCAATGGTGCGGGCCAAAGTCTCCCGCGTCTCCCCTGGCCCACCCAGGAGCAGGTCGTACATGAAAGTCAAACCCTGGCGGTGGCAAATCCGGGCGGTTTCCAACAGGTCAGCGCTGCGGAAGGGCCGTCCCAATCGCTGCAACATCTCATCGTCCCCGCTGTCCACTCCGAAATCCACGCCCACACATCCCGCTCGGCGCAGCCAGCGCGCCAGTTCGTCGGAGAAGGGCACCGGTGCACAGTAAGCATACCACCGTACCCGTTCGCCCAGGCCTCGCCCTACCAGTTCCTCGCACACTGCCCGCGCATGGGCCTCCGGCAGGTTGAACTCGCTGTCACAGGTGTGCAGGTGGTCAACTCCCTGAGTCAGCAGGGCGGCCACTTCCTCGGCTACGGCTGCGGGCGGTCGCAGGCGTATGCGACGGGCTTTCGCCACCGGGTCAGCGCAGTAAATACACGGCTGGTCGCAGCCGCGTTTGGTCTCAAAACCGCCTTGTCCTCCCTCGCGGAAGTAACGGGCGTTGTCCACCCACCGCCGCCGCATTGGGGGCAGAGCGGCCAAATCGCCGAAGGCAGGGGCGTTGCGGTGCATAAGGGTAGGAGATGAGGAACCGGAAGCCGAAGCAGGCAGGGGATAAACGAGGCCCGGAAGGTCGGTTACTTCTTCGCCCCGTTGGAGGCGGCGAACCAGTTCCGGCAGCACAAACTCACCTTCCCCCCACAGGCCCCAATCGCCCCCACAGTAGGCCAGGATGGCCTCCGGCATGACCGAAAAACCCACCCCTCCCAAGACTATCGGCGCGTCGGTGTGGGCTCGAATTGTCTGCACCATCTGCCGAAGGCGCGGGAGGAAGAAATCCTGGCCGGCGAAGTAGCAATCGTCGGTGTTGCGCACCGTCAGGCCCAGCAGGCTGTAATTATCGGCCGCAAGCCGCTGGCGGATGGCTGCCCCGACGTCGGGGGCAAAACAGAGGTCGAGCACTTCCACGGCCAAGCCGGCTGCGTGCAGGGCCTCCGCCAGGTAATCCAGGCCTAAGGGTGCAATGGGCGGCTGCATTTGATTGGTATTGACCAGCAATACTTTCATGGGCCGTTTTCAGTATATCCTCTGCCCCGTTTCCTGTCAAGAGGGAGGGTGCTTGACAGGAGGAGCGGTAGGAGGTACAAGTTTCGCTCTGAGCAGGAAACCCAAAGACCTCTGCCGGCCCGTTAGGCAGCGATGTCACCGTTCGCTCCTCTCTGGGTCGAGACCAACCACCTCCTCCTGCTCGGCGGCCAACTTCCAGGCCCGGCACAACTCCACCGCCTTCAATCCTTCGTAGCCGCTGGTGAGCGGTTCTTCGCCGGTGCGGAGGCAGTGGAAGAAGTGGTCAATTTCCAGGCGGAAGGCATCTTCACCGGGGAAGGTTTCCGTGTGTACTTCGTTCGGCCGGTCGCGGAAGGCGTAACGCAGGGTGTCGGGATGGTCGAACTGACCTGACACCTCGGCCACGCCGCGTTGGGTAGTGACGAAAATGTCCTCCAGGGAAAGGGCCGGCAGTCCGACCATTCCCGCACCCAAGGTGCCAATGGCCCCCGACTGGAACCGCAGGACGATGGCGGCACAGTTGAATTGGGGTGCGCGATGGGGGAAATAGGCCGTACTGCCCTCGGCCCAGACGTGCTCTACCTCTCCCCCCAGCCAGCGCAGCAAATCCGCCTCGTGGACTGCGTTTTCCAACAGCGGCCCGCCACCGTCTTCCTCGGCCCAAAACCACTCCTTCTCCGTGCGCCCGGGGTGCGGATAACGGGCCAGGAGAAAATCGGCCGGGCCCAGTTCCCCGGCCAGCAGTTCCTTTAGCCGCCGCACCGCCGAAAAATACCGCTTCTTGTGTCCAATCATCAGGGTAACCCCGTGTCGGGCACAGGTGTCAATCATGGCTTGGCAGTCAGCCACGGTGCTGGCCATGGGCTTTTCGCAGAACACGTGTACCCCGCGCTCCGCGGCCAGTTCGGTCAGTGGTCGGTGGGACTTGGGTGGGGTGCACAGAAACACCGCATCCGCTTCCACCGCTTCCAACAGGGATGAGAGGTCAGCGTACCCAGGCACGCCTGCCCGCTGGGCCATTTCCGCGCGCACCTCGGGCACGAGGTCACAAACCGCCACCAGGTCCGCCTCCGGATGCTCCTGCAGGCGGTTCACATGCGTGCGGCCAATGCCAGCCAAACCCACTACCGCTGCTCGCAGTTTAGAGGATGAAGGCATGTTTTGCCTCCTTTCTCTCACGGGAATAATTAGCCCCTTTCCCCACTACCGCATGCCCCCACTCTCTTCCTTCCCGTTTGCGGGAAGGGTTGGGGAGGGATAGTGGGGCAGAGGTAACCGTTTCGGGAATATTCCTCCAGGCCCGGATGTTATTTCCCCCTGAAGATGTAGCCTGATGCCTTACAGGTAATCTCTAAGGAAGCGAAAAATTCCCAACCACCCAGAGCGGAAAAAGTATGCCCGTAAACCATCTTAGAGAGTAGGTTCGCCCTTGGGGAGACAACTCCTTCTCCGGCAGGGGGAAAAATTCAGGGTTGCAATTTTGGAAAATTTGTGGTATAATGTAACATCGAAGAGCAACTTCACGAAACCAAAGAAATGTCGCCTACTGAGGAACAGATGCGATACAAGAGGGGCAATTGGACCGGGCGAGGAACGCGGGTGCGAGCGCCAAGAGACAACAGGGGACCTACAGCGTTGCGAAGGATTATCTGGGGCGTGGGGCTGCAATGTTTATCACCCTCTCCTGTGGCAGTATGTTTCCCTGCTGTTTTCCCGTCTGGGCTTACCTCGACAAAGTTAACTCGTAACTACTCAGCCGGTTTAACATGTCAGCCTCCGGCTGAGTAGTCACAAACTGTGGTCTGATATGGGCCAAATTACCGGCAAGTGTGAAACTTAGGGGGTTTTGAGGGAGTCTAACCGACAGGGTGAACCTTAAAATTCGGTCTCCGGTTTGAGGAGACTTGGGATGGGATGAGGAGTTGAGTCAAGTCACGATGGATGCCTTTGAAGTGGGAATGCAGAATGAGGACCTGGTAGAGGAAGAGGTTGGCCGTTCACTCTCCGGGGAAGGGGAAGAAGCACCTCAAACTGACGACGCCTTTAGTATGTGGATGTCGCAGTTGCGCAGCACACCCTTGCTCACCGAAGAAGAAGAGGTGGCCCTCGCCAAGCGAATTGAGAAAGGCGATGAGGCGGCCATGAGAAAGATGATTGAGGCCAACCTCCGACTGGTGGTCAGCGTAGCCAAGAAATACCGGCGGTACAACGAGTCTGTGCTCTCCTTAAATGACCTCATTCAGGAGGGCAACATCGGTCTCATTAAAGCGGTTAAAAAGTTCGACTATCGGAAGGGCTATCGGTTCAGCACTTATGCCACCTATTGGATTCGGCAGGCTATTACTCGCGCCTTATCTGACCAATCCCGCGCCATCCGGCTGCCGGTGTATATGGCTGATGCTATCAGCAAACTCTACAAGACCATCTCCCAACTGACCCAGGAACTGGGCCGCCAGCCCAAACCGGCGGAAGTGGCTAAGCGGCTCAATTTGACGGAAGAGCAGGTGAATGAAATGCTGCAACATGCGGTGGACACGTGCTCGTTGGACACGCCGGTTAATGACGACGATGAGCCTACTTACCTGGGCGATTTCATTGAGGACCGTAACACCCCCTCGCCGGTGGACGTGGCGGCGAACACTCTGCTGCGCAAACAGTTGGAAGACGCCATGAGCACCTTGGATGACCGGGAGCAAGCGGTCCTCAAAATGCGCTATGGCTTGGATGATGGGCACGAACGCACCCTTGAGGAAGTGGGGCTGCAGTTCCATCTGACCCGGGAGCGCATTCGCCAAATCGAAATGCGTGCCCTGGAGAAACTGCGCGAGTCGGGTAATCTGTCCCAGGATTTGGTCTCCTAAAGGTGTGGCGGACTTCCTTTCGCGAAAGGCTGCGGGTGGAGAACGTCTTTCATCCGCAGCCTTTTCACTTGGGCATTCTCACTTCACAAAAACCACACCCGGGCCACATTGGCCTGCTCTGGATACCATCCTCCCAGAAAGGCCCAGCCTACGCCCATGGTGAAAAAATGCCCCAAAGCCAGGCCCAAAAAGAACGGCACTAACCGCTGGTAAAGCCGCACCCCGCCCAAATGCAGAACCACCGCCTTAATGAGCCAGACCAACAGGGCCGGGCCCCACAATTGGGTTCCGTAAGCCGTAGCCATGGCGTAGCCCAGCGGATGTAGGGGGAAACGCAGCAGCCAGGTGCGTCCCACCAGCAACATCCCGCAGAGGAGAAATCCCACCCCCGCCGCCAAGGCGTAAACTGGCTCCGGCGGCCGGGGAGCGAGGCGGTAGTTGGCTGTTTCCGACCACTCTATAATGGCCAACCGCGTGCGAGCCCCACCAGCCGTAGTACCGCTCTCCAGCACGTTGGCCCCATACTGATAAAAGACCTGCAAATGCATGGCAAAGGCCAATAGCAACCCCAATCCCACCGCTACTAAACATCCCCAAGCCATCGCCCGGCGCGAGAGGCCCACCCGGTCTGCCGCCTCAAAGCCCTCTAAGGGGTAGGGTAGGGTGCTTTGGAAGAACCCCCGCGAGAGGAAAAAGAGCACCGACCAGCCTACCAGCGTCCGATAGCCCGCCCGCCCTTCAAACCACGCACTTCCCAACGCCCGCAGCGGCAGCCGCTTTGCTTCCCAGAAGGGAAACAGCCAGGTGGAAGGCGTACCCGTTTCCGTGC
>DTZQ01000141.1 GCA_012961305.1 Armatimonadota bacterium
ATACCCCCCCTCTATCCCCCGCACGCGGGGGGAAGAAAGGGGGTGTGGCCTGCATCGGGGTGGCCAGGGGTGGTTGTATCGCGGTGGGAGGGTGGTGGCTTCCCTGCTGTCCCGATACTCGATACTGGCATCCGGCATCCCTTCCTTGACAGAGCCTCCCTTTCATGATATAATGACGTTCCGAAGGTAATGCCCGTCAAGGGTGAACTTCTAACTTGTAGAGCGTTTGGTTCTACCCGCTCATGAAAAGGGGCAGCCTAATCCTTGTTTCAGTCGAGTTTCTCTGGAGTGATGCCCATGTACATCAGTAAAATTATTTTGAAAAACTGGAAGAACTTCCAGGACGTCAAGGTGCCTCTTAGATGGCGTGCTTTTCTGATTGGACCTAATGCTTCCGGCAAATCCAACTTTCTGGATGCGTTTCGTTTCTTGAGAAGCGTGGCTACGGAGGGATTGTCGAGGGCCGTAGAGAGCCGGGGAGGGATATCGGCCATTCGCTGTTTGGCAGCCAGACGCCCCTCGGATGTGATAATAGAAGTCGAACTTAGTGATAAAGAGGGACTGAAATGGACTTATGCTCTTGCCCTGAACCAAGACAACCAGAGACGGCCTATCATCAAAGAAGAGATGGTGCGTAAGGGAGACGAACCTGTGCTTTCCCGCCCTTCTGACGAAGATAAAAGCGACCCCGAACGCCTAACGCAAACGGCTTTGGAGCAAATTTCCGAAAACAGAGATTTTCGCCCCGTGGCGGATTTCTTCAAGTCCATTTCCTACCGGCACTTACTTCCCCAGGTTGTGCGGGACCCAAGGGGTTTCTCACCGGGGCTGGTGCGCAATGACCCCTACGGAAGAGATTTTTTGCTCCGTATGTGGGAGACTCCCAAGCGAACTCGCGACTCCCGCCTGCGGAAAATTACCAGGGCCCTCAAAATAGTGATTCCCCAACTCTCGGAACTCTTCCTGAAGATGGATGAAACGACGGGAGTTGTGCACCTGATTGGCCGTTATGAACATTGGCGACCGCGCGGAGCCAAACAAGATGAGAGCCAATTCTCGGATGGAACGCTGCGCCTTCTCGGACTGCTGTGGGCGGTTTTTGAGGGAATGGGCCCCCTCCTATTGGAAGAGCCGGAAATCTCGCTACATTCAGAGGTCGTAAGACGTCTGCCCACCATATTCCATCGCATCACCCGTTCACGCAAACAACTCCGGCAGATACTGGTCTCCACCCATTCAGAGGAGATGTTGCGTGATGAGGGAATTGCTCCGGAAGAAGTAATTTTGTTGCAACCCGGTCCCAATG
Source organism: Armatimonadota bacterium (assembly GCA_012961305.1). GTDB lineage: Bacteria > Armatimonadota > UBA10988 > UBA10988 > DTZQ01 > DTZQ01. The sequence goes on from DTZQ01000141.1 coordinate 1,307, forward strand.
GCACGGAGGTCAAGTTGCCAGAGGAGGTAGATGTCAGGGCAATGCGAGAAGGCCGCCTTACTCCGGCTGATATCCTCATGCCCAAGGTGGCACCAGAAAATCCCCAACAACTCGAGTTGGTTTTTGAAAGATGACCGTTGACCTCCTTGTGGAAGGCCCTGTTGATGAAGCCGTTGCCCGCAAAGTCATACGGTTTTGCGGACACGAACCGGGTATGGCATACGGCAAAAAAGGTTGGAACTACATTAAAGACAAACTGCACGGATTCAACGTCCGTGCTCAATATGGCAGCCCCATTTTGGTACTGGTGGATTTCATGGATACCCAGTTGACATGCCCTCCTGAGTTGGTGAAATGCTGGAGGACCTTGCCGACCCTAAGCAAACCCTGGTCAATCTGGCAAGACGAGGTCGGCGGAGGAAGATACGCGAGGATATAGTGCCCCGACCGGGCTCGTCTGGCGTGGTAGGTCCCGGATATAGCGCCAGAATACAAGAGATGGTGGCAACCTACTGGGACGTGGAGCGGGCCGTGGCATTCTCGCTGAGTCTGCATCGCTGTATTGCCCGCCTTCGGGAGTTGACATCATGAACCGTGCCACCATCCGTTCGAGTTGACCGAGAGGATTGGCTTAACCGATGAGGAGTGAAAGGATGAAGGAGCAAAAGTTGCAGGAGGCTTTGCGGGAGGCAGTCTATCGGCAGGGGGTACTCTGGTTTGCCAGTTGGGACTTGCGGGCCTTTCCCCGTCGGGGAAACAAACCCTTCCACCTCAGCCCTCAGTTTGCCCAGCGGCTCCCCAACGGCAACACGCTCATCTGCGAGACCTGGGACGTGGTCGAAGTCACACCGGAACTCGATATTGTTTGGCAATTCGGCGAATGGGCGGTCGCAGGCAGCGACGAGACGCATCTGAACGGTGCCCGGTCGGCATGGTACGACGAGGAAACGAACACCGTGCTCATCGCCGACACCGGCAACCATCGCCTCCTCGCCGTGGACCGGGCCTCGGGCCAAGTTGTTTGCAAGATAGAGGGCTTAGGCCCCCCCGCGTCTGCCTTCCCCGTTCCCGGCCGCGACACAGTCCTCGTTGCGGAGGCCGAAAATCATTGGGTTTACGAGGTGGACTGGGAGGGGACGATACGGTGGAGTTTCGGCGCGAGGGGCGAGAGCGGAACTGACGCCTGCCACCTGCGCCAACCCTGGTTCGCTCATCCGGCCAAAACCGAGTGGGGACGCGATTTCGACGGCTGCTTAATCAGCGACTACGGCAACCATCGCGTTCTCTTGGTGCGCCGGTCGGATAAAGCGATAGTGAAAGAAGTGCTTTCCACCGGGCCCGAGTTGGCCCTTCAGACCCACCACTTAGGCGTTGCCCTCACCGGGCAGATAACCGGGATGGTGCTCGACCAGGACTGGGACGCCCGCTGGTACTTGCCCCACAACTGGCGCATTGTGCCCACGCCGGAGGGAACGTATCTGCTCTTCGACCGGGTGAACCTGTGGGAGGTTGACCCTCGGGTCTTTGGCGTGTACCCGACCTCTCGGGTGCCCGGTTCCTATCGCTTGCTCACCCACTATGAGGTTCCCGCGGGCCGGTCGGTTGGGCCCATTGAGAGTGAAGCCGACTTGAAAGACGTCCCTCCCATCCCGACCTTTACTTTTCCCCGCGGTTTCACCCTCTACCTTCAAACTACGGCGGAGGCCCAGGTGGAAGTTCTCACCGCACGGCATAAGTGGAGTTGGGCCCCCTCGCTCATTTTCGACGGGTGGGTGAGGAGCCATAGGATAACCGCCCGTCCCGGCACGTTGGCCAGTTACACCTCAGCCGACCATCACTGCTACGTGAGCCTTCAGATAACGATGTCCTCGGAGCCGGGGCAGGTGGATGCTTGGGTGAGTTGGTAATCTGCACTTCCCAGACCAAGGGAAAAGGAGGTAACAATGGCCTTACTGTGGGCAACCTTAGTCGTTGGGGGAATGGGATTGGCGGTCAGCGCTGTGGCAGGAAATCCAGAGGGGGCGGAAACCACCCCTCCCAAGTTCCCGGACGGCGAACTGCGGGCGATTTGGTGGGGTGAGGTGCGGGCCAAAGAGCGGGAGGAGGGACTGCGGGAGATTCACGAATCGGTGACTGCACTGCGCGAGGCTGGCTTTAACGCGCTGTTTGTGTGGGGTTCGTCGCTGTATCTGGCCGCACTACGCGAGGAAAAGTATGTTGAAGCCGTGCCCCAGGCGAAATGGGATGCCTTCGGAGAGGTACTTCGAGCGGCCCACGAGGCCGGGATGCAGGTGCACCTGTGGTACTCCCCTTGGCTGTACAAGCAGAAATATCGGGCCGTGGAACTGCGCGAGCACCCGGAATGGGCCGCGGTAAACGCGGCGGGGCAGGCCAGCGAAGGGGCAGTCTGTGCGGCGCGACCGGAGGTGCGCCAGTTTGAGTTGCAAATGGTGCTGGGCTTCGTGGAACGCTACCCTGCTTTGGACGGCGTGCATCTGGAGGAGCCCGGCTATCCCTGGGGGGAATACTGCTTCTGCAAGTTCTGCCGGGAGGCTGGGCGAAGGCTGTTTGGTTTCGACTTTGCTGAGCGACCCGACGACCCCGCCCGGAGCCACTTCAAGGTTCTGGTCTGTAACGATTTTGTGTTTCGCCTGCGCCAGGAACTGCGACGGCGGAATCCCCGCCTGCTCCTCTCCTACAACGGTTCCGCCGGAGCCAATCCCGACTGGTACATTGGACGCGACTGGCTGACCCTGGCCCGGCACGGGATGTTGGATTTCTACGTGCCGCAGGTCTATACCACCCGCACCGAAGGGTTCCAGCAGCGGGCGAAGGAGACGCTGCAGGCCGCCGCCGGACGGGTTCCGGTGTGCCTCGGATTGGCGATTACTTACAGCGGCATCTATCCGCGCCACAACACCCCGGAGGAGTTAGTGCGGCAGGTGAAGGCCGCCCGAGAGTTGGGCGCGGCAGGCATTGTGGTGTTCCACCGCTATCACCTGCGGGAGGAGGAACGAGCGGCGTTGGCAGAAGTATTGAGGGACTGAAGATATTAGGGGGCCTCAGGGGTTGACAACTGTTCAACAATGTAGGATAAGATAATGACCAGTGAGGACCAAGGAGTTAAGGGACGGGAGACCG
>DTZQ01000142.1 GCA_012961305.1 Armatimonadota bacterium
AACTCAAAGTCCTCCACTCGCATAATGGTGCCTTGGCAGGTTACCCCCAGACCGGTAATGAGGTTGGTAAACCCCGTGGCCAGTTTGGCGGACAGGATTTGCAGGGGCAGGCTGACGTATTCCAGGAGAGGCCGGGTGAGGGGAATGGCAAAGAAGAGAAAGACCAAGGGAAAGGCCGTAACTTGCAGCCACCGTTTACCCCCGAAAGTCAGAATGAGCCCGGCCAGGGTGATTAGCAGGGCCCATCCGGAGAGGAAGTGCACATCCACCCCTAAAGCCATCAACTGCAGGAACAGTCCACCACTTAGCAAGGCCAATCCCCACCGGGAGGGTTCCCTCGGCAGATGGCGGAGGGTTTCCCGTTTCTGCCACAGCAGATACCCCGCAATCAGCGGCACCAAAGGCCCATGGGCATAGTAATCGTCCTCCCGCCACCGCTCCCCCAGCCAGGCAAAGAATTCAGCATATAAACCTATAAGGAGGACCGCCAAGGCGAGGGAAATGAGGATAGGGTTAGGGGTTAATGGTTGGTGGTTAGTTAGTGGTGGTTGGTGATTGCCGAAGGGCAGTCGGTGGTTAGCCTTCATTACATTCCTCTTTGTCCCGTTTGCTACCACAAACCCTTAAACTCGTCAACCTCAATGGTTAGGATTTTAGCAACCGTACTTAGTCCCCAACTACCTCCCGGTACACTTCCAACACCCGCTGGGCCATGATTTCCTTAGTAAACTCCTTTTCCACTCGTTCTCGCCCTTTCCGGCCCATTTCCTCCCGCAGGTCGGGGTTCGCTAACAGGGTATTTATGGCCTCTGCCAGGGCCTCTGGGTCCCGCGGCGGCACCACCAAGCCGGTGACCCCATGTTGGTTTACCCACGAAGTTCCCGTTCCCACCTCGGTGCAGACCACCGGTTTCCCACAGGCCATCGCTTCCAGTTGCACAATACCAAAGGCCTCCGTAGCATTCACCGAGGGCAGGACAACCAGGTCACAGGCATGGTAGTAGGCGGGCGTCTCGTGATTTTCCACCCGTCCCAGGAAGTGTACCCGTTCCGCCAGACTAAGTCGTTCCGCCAAGTTCCGCAAAGGCTCCTCTAACTCGCCATAGCCGATAAGGATTAGCGTAGCGTCTACCCACTTTAACGCCTTTAGCAGACAATCCAAACCCTTGTAATGCACCAATCGGCCGTTGAACAAAATCAGGGGCGTACCATATCGCTCCCGCACCGCCGCGGTTGCTTCCGCCCAGATAGTTGAGGAAGCAAATTGTGCCGTATCAATGCCGTAGGGAACAGGCACACATTTTTTGCGGTGGGGTTGAAGATAGGGGGAAGTTTCAATAAGTCGAGGGGATGTGGTTAAAATCACCTCCGCTTGCTGGAGGAACCGCTGCAGGAAGGGCGCGTAGAGTTTACAGAGGGCCGGGCGTTTGACCACGTCCATATGATAGGTGACGACCAGGGGCTGGGAGTTGGGAACCATTTCATAGGCAAAGGTGGCCAAAGGGTTGGCCAGGTGGACATGGATGACATCCGCCGAGAATCGCCGCCACCAGAGGGGAAAGGTAGGAGCAATGGGCGTGGAGAGCACCGAGCCAAAACGAGGCACTCGAGTCACCGGCACCCCATCCACTACCTCCCGCGCCCGACGCGGTTCGGTATTGGCCACCAGAACCTCTACCTGCACGTACTTACGAAGTTCCCGGCAGAGGAGGCGCAGGTGATTCTCAATCCCTCCTAAGAAGGGGTAATAGTATTTGTAAACCTGAAGTACACGCATGATTGAGGCACTTAACAGAGGAAAAATGCCGGCTCAAAGGCAGACCTGCCCAAGGTCGAAATCTTGGGCTACGGTTACCAAGTCGGTGGGCAACCGACTGAACCAACTTAAGCCCGGCAGTATTAAAGTTAACCTGGTCGAGCTAACCGGAGGGCATCATCCAAGGACTGAATCAGCAGTTGGGCTAAATCTAAGACTTCTTCGGCTTCCTCCTTAGAAATAAGCGCATCGAACTCGTAACGAGCCCGGTTCCTCAAATCCAAGGCACGATTGAGCCGCTGGCCCCATTCGGCTGGCAGCATTATAAGCCGCATCCACGGTCAAGCGGAAATCCCCGGCCGCGAAGTTTCGCTGGGCCCCGGTCCAATAATGCTGGGCCAGAGCCAGGTAGCCCTCACTCTCCACCTTCCGCAATTCGCTGTCATCCATGCTGAAAACCTCCCGCCCCTGCGCCTTAGCCGTGTCTAAGAACAAATTATGGGGCAGTCGCCAATCGTGCAGGCAGTGAACGATGGGTTCAATTCCCTCCTGGGTTTCCAGCGCCAAATCAAAGGCAATATCCGAACTTACACGCTGCACCCGCCGCGGTTCTGCTGTAGCAACCACCAACACATCCACATCACTCCCTGGCCCTGCTTCCCCTCTAACTACGCTTCCGAAGAGAACCACCTTACCCACCCATTGCCCTACGGATGACCTCCGCAGCCGCCGGACAAATTCCTCCACTACGGCTTGCTTCCCGGCCAAGGGGTGAAATGGGTGAGGGTTATTTTGCCTCATCCTTTCTTTGCCTCTTCCGCCGCAAACGCCCGGCAAGCACCGCTAATCCTCCGGCCAAAAGCACCAACGAATCCGGCTCTGGAACAGGCCCACCAGGAGTAGCATCCTGGGCACTAAACTGTTGCCAGTTGCCAGAGCCATCGGGGTTGCGCCCAATCGAGTAATCTGGGTCGGCCCATCCCCCGGAGTAGGTATAACTGTCCACCGTTACCCAGGAACCATTAGAAGGTCGCTTCAAATAAACCGTATCCCCATCATTGCTCAACCCCAGACGGTACGTACCCGTCGCCTCCTGGCCGTAAACAACTATAAAACTGTAGGGATTTATCGTAGTATCAGCGGAGAATTCAAAATAACCGTTGTCAGGGCCAGAGACATCATCAATGCGCCAGCCACTTATGTTAACCGAACTGCTGGAGTTATTGTATATCTCAACCCACTCGTGGTATCTTTCGTCGGTACCAAAAACAGTAACGTTCGGGTCATAAGAAGGATACCACTGATGGTCGGGGTTGGGTAGAAATTCGTTGATAATTACCCCTGCTTGTGCCCAAGAGGACAAACAGAGAGAAAAGGTTGTCAAGGCTGCGGAATATAAGACCCTCGCAACTGCTCCTTGGCCCATGACTTCCCCCTTTCGCTCAATTCCCGTCTCCTCACTCCCCCGGGCCAACACATAGCGAGCAAACTCCCGCAGTACCGGCAGGCTCTCCTGTAAATGACGATAGACCTCCCCCAACACCTCCAGCCGGGTAATGCCAGGCGGCCCGGACGCGAACGCGTTGGCACAGCGGTCCATATTTCGTACTTCCCGCCCATTCCTCCTCAGGCCTGGAAAAACAACTTGACGAGAATGACAATCAAGGCTGGAAAGGTAAGACCCATCAAGACCCCAACCATCCACTGCAACAAAACCATCCGCTTGGTTTGCTCCTCGAAGC
>DTZQ01000143.1 GCA_012961305.1 Armatimonadota bacterium
ACGGAAGATGCTTCCGCCGGTGAGTAACGGTAGCCCAAGATTTCAATCTTGGGTAGGTCTAACGGCGAATTTAACATTGGGAAGGAAGATTTCTTATAAGCCCAATCCCTTCGCCGGCCGCCAGTAAAAACCTGCTCGAGTTAGGGCTCGATACAATTGTCGGGGGGTAATAACGGGTAAACGTGGGTTGGAGGTCAGGCCTGAATCCCAACCGGTAAAGTTCGCAATCCCATGGCCAGTTCAAATTCCAACATGCTTTCCACAGCATATTTGGCTGCCCGTTCAGCCTCAGCCCAAGTTCGGCCCTGACTTATGCAACTCGGCACATCCGGCGAGGTAACCACGAAGTACCCATCTTCGCCTGGTGCGATAATCACCCGTGCCGGCTGCTCTAAAACCTCGGTGTGGGCTAATACTCTCCCTCTCCAACCTTTTCCAAAGTCACCGTAGCTCCATTATTACCTCCTACAACTCCTCTAACCCCTCGCCGTTTAGCACCCGTTCCACTATTTGCCGCGTCCGTTCCCGGGCCTGGGCAATGCGCTCCCGCCGGGCGGTTATCGTGGCCGCATGGCCTTCCACCTGCTCCCGTAGGGCTGCCGCCATGCGCCGTACCTCCGCAGGGGCCGTGCCCCCCAAACTGGTGTACGCCGCCACACAGTGCACCGGGTCGAGGACTTGCCGCAAATTCTCCTCGGAAACAGCGAGGCCCTGGTCGGCCAAAAGTTCTCGCACTCGTCCTATTTCCTTAAGCGTTTTACTTTCGGCTATCAGTTCCCTGACCGTCCGTCCGACGATTTCGTAGCTGCGGCGGAAAGGAAGGCCATGCTCACGGACGAGGTAATTGGCCAGTTCCGTCGCTGGGGCGAAATTGGCGTCGGCCAGTTCCGCCAGGCGTTCGGTATGCACGGTGGCCGTAGCCAGGGTTCTGGCCATCACGGTGAGGGCGGGGGGCACGAGGTCAAAGGCTTCCCACACTGGCGGCTTGTCCTCCTGCAGGTCGCGGTGGTAGCCCAGGGGCAGGCCCTTGAGGGTGACCAGCAGTTGCACCAGGCAGCCAATTACCCGCCCGGCCCGGCCGCGGGTCAGTTCGGCCACGTCGGGGTTTTTCTTCTGGGGCATAATGCTGCTGCCCGTAGTGTAGGCCTCGTCCAGTTCCCAAAAGCCGAACTCGTAGGTACTTCCCCACACGATTTCTGCGGCCAACTGGGACAGATGGGTCAGGAGCAGGGCCAGCGCGGCCAGGGTTTCGGCCAGGAAGTCGCGGCTGCCGACCACGTCCAGGGCGTGTTCGTGGACCCGGTCAAAGCCCAAGAGTTCGGTGGTCAGGTGGCGGTCCAGGGGAAAACTTGTCCCGGCCAGGGCACACGCGCCCAGGGGGTTAGTGTTCACAATTTCGTAGGCCTGCCGCAGCCGGCGCAGGTCGCGGGTGAACAGGCTGGCATAGCCGCTGGCCCAGAACCCCAAAGTGATGGGTTGAGCGTGCTGGGTGTGGGTATAGCCGGGCATGAGCGTTTCCGCGTGGGCGCTTGCCCAGTCCAGCAGCGTGTGGATGAGCCCCAACAGGGCCTCCTCCGTCTCCAAAATTCGCTCCCGCACGTACAGTTTAGCATCGGTGAGGACCTGGTCGTTGCGGGAACGGGCGGTGTGGAGTTTGCCGGCGAACTCCGGGCCGATGGTTTGGGTGAGGAAGTGCTCTACGCTGGTATGCACGTCCTCGTGTTCCGGCTGCAGGACAAAGGTTCCTGCGGCGTACGCTGCCCCTGCCTGTCCCAATCCCCGCAGGAGGGCCCGCAGGTCATCGAGGCTGATGATTCCCTGCCGGGCCAGCATGATGGCGTGGACTTGACTGCCCCACAGGTCCTCCGCTACCAGGCGCTCGTCTACCGCTGTGGACTCCAGGTATGCTTGTGCAGCCGCGTCCGTTTCCTTGCCAAACCGTCCACTCCACAGTTTCATGTTTCCTCTCCGATTTCCATCTCACAATACGCGCAGCGCAGGCGCAAGGGTTCCCGGCTGAGGACTTCCATCTGCGGCCTGGTGTAAAGTTCCACGTGGTTAGCACAACGCGGATTGGGGCAACGGGGCTCAGCACGCCATTCTTTGGGGGAGGAGGGGGAAGGAGGCAGGTTGTCCGAGGGCACCCGGCCCAGGATGAGGGCCAACAGGGCCATGCGCACTGGCACTCCGTAGGCTGCCTGGCCGAAGTAGACTGCCCGCCGGTCCGCGTCTACCGTGGGGCTGATTTCATCTACCCGGGGGAGGGGATGCATGATGAGCAAATCGGGCTTGGTTCCCTCCAGCAAGGGGGAGTTGATGACGTAAACGCCTTTGAGGGCGAAATAGTCTTCCTCTCGCTCAAACCGCTCCTTTTGAATGCGGGTCATGTAGAGTACGTCGAGGTCGCCAATTACCCCTTCTAAGTCCTCGGTGTACTGCACACATTGGCCTTCGGCTACGTACTGGGGCGGCAGTTGCAGGGGTTCGGGGGCAATGCAAGTGATAGTCACATTGTAGTAGCGCAGGGCCCGCAGGAGCGAGTGCACGGTGCGTCCGTACTTGAGGTCTCCGCAGAGGCCAATATGCAGGCCGTCAATTTGCCCCCGCTCGCGATGGATGGTGAACAAATCCGTAAGGGTCTGGGTGGGGTGTTGGTGCCCACCGTCACCCGCGTTGATGACCGGCACGGGGGCATAATCGGCCGCGACTTTGGCGGAGCCTTCCAGATAATGGCGAATCACGATGACATCTCCGTAACTGGACAGAATCCGCACCGTATCGGCCAGGGTTTCACCCTTGGCGACCGAAGTGAACTCCGGGGAAGCGAACCCGATGACGCTGCCTCCTAAGCGGTGTATGGCTGCCTCGAAAGAAAGGCGGGTGCGGGTGCTCGGCTCATAAAAGGCCGTCACCAGCAGGCGACCCCGCAAAAGGTGACTGCTGGTGCGCAGTTCCGTCCGCATTCGTTCTGCCACGGCCAGAATGTACTCCAACTCCTCCGCCGTGAGGTCATTGATGGTGATAAGGTCTCGTCCCTGAAGGCTCATTTTTAGCCGTCATATGATACTCCTGCAACGCCTTCACTCCGGCCTCGGCCGCCCGCAGTTGGGTTATGCCCTGCACGGCTGCCGTAGCCGCGGCCAGAGTGGTGATGAGGGGTATTCCCCGGCGCACGGCCTCTTTGCGAATGAGGTGGTGGTCAGCCTTAGCCTCGTCCCCACTGGGCGTGTCAATGAGCAGGTCCAGGTCCCCGTTCTTAAGGAGGTCCAGCACGTTGGGCCGGCCCTCGGAAACCTTCAGCAACTGGCGCACCTGAACGTCATTGTTGCGCAAGATGCCCCCCGTTCCTTCCGTAGCCACGATTTCAAAGCCCAAATTCTGGAACTGCTGGGCCACTAAAATAATGCCTCGCTTGTCGCTGTTTTTGACGCTGATGAACACCGTGCCCGAGAGGGGCAGGGTCTGGCCCGAAGCCTCGTAGGCTTTGGTAAAGGCGCGTCCGAAAGAGGGGTCAATGCCCATTACCTCGCCCGTGGAGCGCATCTCCGGCCCCAAGACGGCGTCCACGCCGGGGAACTTGATGAAAGGAAAGACGGGCTCTTTAACCGAAAAATGCTCCACCTCTACTTCTTTGGTGAAACCCAACTCCTCCAGGGTCCTGCCGACCATCACTCGGGCGGCCAATTTGGCCAGCGGTACACCGATGGCTTTGCTCACGAAGGGTACCGTACGCGAGGCCCGGGGGTTAACCTCCAGCACGTAGATGGTACTGCCCTTAATAGCGTACTGGATGTTGAGCAACCCGACGACGTTCAATTCCTGGGCCAGCATCCGCGTTTGCTCCTTCAGGTCCTCAATCTGCCGGCGGACCAAGGTGTGGGGGGGGAGGACGCAAGTGCTGTCGCCGGAGTGAATGCCGGCCTCCTCAATGTGCTCCATAATGCCGCCAATGACCACTCGCTTCCCATCGGAAATGGCGTCCACGTCAATTTCGATGGCGTCCTCCAGGAATTTGTCAATGAGGATGGGATGCTCCTCGTCCACCTGTACCAGCCCGCCCAGGGCCGCTTGCAGTCGCTGCAAATACTGGTCTAACTCCGTTCGGCCGTAGATGATTTCCATGAACCCTCCGCCTAAGACGAAGGAGGGTCGAACGACGATGGGGTAACCAATCTGGGCTGCCACCTTAGGCACATCCTCGACCGTGACCGCCGTGGCGTTGGCGGGCTGTTGGAGGTCCAATTTGTCCAGGAGTTGTTTGAACTGCTCTCGGTCCTCTGCACGGGCGATGCTCTCCGGCGAGGTGCCAATAATAGGCACCCCTGCCCGCCACAGGTCCAGGGAAATGTTCAACGGCGTCTGGCCCCCGAACTGGACGATGACCCCATCGGGCTTAAGCCGGTCTACGATGTTGAGCACGTCCTCGCAGGTCAGAGGCTCAAAGTAGAGGAGGTCAGAAGTGTCATAATCGGTACTCACCGTCTCCGGGTTGCTGTTGACCATGATGGTCTCATAGCCTTCCTCCTTCAGCGCCAAGGCGGCATGGACGCAGCAGTAATCGAACTCAATGCCCTGCCCAATGCGGTTGGGGCCGCTGCCTAAAATCATAATTTTGGGCCGCTCAGAGCAGCGGGCTTCGTCTTCCATTTCGTAGGTGCTGTAGTAGTAGGGCGTGTAGGCCTCAAACTCGGCGGCGCAGGTGTCCACCAATTTGAAGGTAGCACGAATGCCGTGGGCCTGGCGGAACTTGCGGATGGTCATTTCCGTGGTGTGGAAAAGATGGGCTAACTGCCGGTCAGAGAATCCGAACCGCTTGGCCTCCTTGAGCACCTCCAAGGGCAGATGGGCGGCTGGATTGTCCTGCTCAAAGGGCCGCCGGGCACCAATTTTGCGCAACCTCTGCTCCATCTCTACAATTTCCTGCAAGTTGTGCAGAAACCAGGGGTCAATCTTAGTCAACTGGTGGAGTTCATCCCTGCTCATTCCCGCGCAGAAGGCGTAGTGCAGGTAAAAGAGCCGTTCCGGCGAAGGTATCCGCAGGCGACGGCGCAGTTCAAAGCGGTCGGGGGGAGGGGAGAAATTGTCGTTGCCGTCCGCCCCCAAGCCATATCGCCCAATTTCCAGGGACCGCAGGCCCTTTTGTAGGGCCTCTTTGAAGGTACGCCCGATGGCCATCACTTCCCCTACGGACTTCATCTGGGTGCCCAGGGTTGGGTCGGCGCCGGGGAACTTCTCGAAGGCCCAGCGGGGGATTTTGACTACGCAGTAGTCAATGGTCGGCTCAAAGGAAGCCGGCGTCTCGCGGGTGATGTCGTTGGGGATTTCGTCCAGAGTGTAGCCCACGGCCAACTTGGCGGCGATTTTGGCAATGGGGAAGCCGGTGGCCTTGGAAGCCAGGGCCGAACTTCGAGACACGCGGGGGTTCATCTCAATGATGACCATCCGGCCCGTCTCGGGATGCACCGCAAACTGGATGTTCGACCCCCCCGTTTCTACCCCAATTTCGCGAATGACTTTAATGGCCGCGTCGCGCATACGCTGGTACTCGCGGTCGGTGAGGGTCTGGGCCGGGGCTACGGTTATGCTGTCGCCGGTGTGGACACCCATGGGGTCGAAGTTTTCGATGGAGCAAATGATGACCACATTGTCCGCTAAGTCCCGCATGACCTCCAACTCGTATTCCTTCCACCCGATAACTGCCTCCTCCACTAATACCGTGTGCACCAAACTGGCGTCCAGTCCCCGCTGGAGCAGGTCTTGGAACTCCTCCCGGTTGTAAGCAATGCCCCCTCCGGTGCCCCCGAGGGTAAAGGAAGGCCGCAGCACCAGGGGGAAACCAAGTTCATCGGCTATGCGCAAGCCCTCTTCTAAGTTATGCACATAACCACTGCGGGGTAGGTCCAAGCCAATACGAGCCATGGCCCGCTTGAACTCATCCCGGTCTTCGGCCTTCCGAATGGCCTCATATTTGGCCCCGATGAGTTCCACTCCATAGTGGTCTAACACTCCCCGCTGGGCCAATTGGGCCGCCACGTTCAGGCCCGTCTGCCCACCCAGCGTGGGAAGCAGCACGTCGGGCCGTTCTGCAGCGATAATTTTCTCCACGAACTCCGGGGTAATGGGCTCAATGTATGTGCGGTCAGCAAACTCCGGGTCAGTCATAATGGTAGCCGGATTGCTGTTGACCAGAATGATGTAGTACCCTTCCTCCTTCAGGGCTTTGCACGCCTGGGTCCCAGAGTAGTCAAACTCGCACGCTTGGCCGATGATAATGGGCCCGGAACCGATTATCAGGATTTTCTCAACGTCCGTTCGCCTGGGCATATTACCCTCAGCACCTCATAGCCGATTCAAAAAAATGGCCTTCCCACCGTCCGGCAGGAAGGCTCTGGGCGGGTCACTCCTGGTTCCCGTCTTCCGGCAATTCCCCACGGTATTTCCTCCGATTGTATCCATTTACCGCTAAAATAGTTTATCACAAATTAGCCATTTTGTCAACGCTTTCCGGCAATTTCTTTTCTCAGGTTTTCTTTCCTTTCTTTCCTGCCCGCTAAAAATCCCCTTCAAGTTGGTAGAAGGATTGGGGACCTGCATGGCGAATAAAACGGCGGAGGAACTGCTCATGGAACGCTTGGCTCTAAATGGTGGTACTCCGGTGCGGCGGACGCCGCTGACTACGGGACAGAAATGGGGTTGGGCGGAACTGCAGGAAATCTTGGAGGTGTTCGAGGCCGGGCGATATGGCCGCTTTTCCGGCACTAAAGTAGCGGCCTTTGAGCAGGCAGCGGCGGAGTTTTTCGGCGTGCGCCACGCCATTGCTTCTACTTCGGGCACGGCTTCGATTCACGTAGCCCTGGGAATGCTCAATCCCGAGCCCGGCGACGAAATCATTACTGCCCCCATCACCGATTTGGGTTCGGTCGTGCCCATTCTCTACCAGCAAGCCATCCCCGTGTTCGCAGACAGCGACCCGGAAACTTTTTGCCTGGACCCAGCCGACGTGGAGCGGAAAGTCACCCCTCGCACCCGGGCCATTTTGGTCGTGCACCTGTTCGGCAATCCGTGTGACCTGGGAGCCATCTTGGAAATTGCCCAACGGCACCACTTGCCGGTCATTGAGGACTGCTCCCAAGCGCACGGGGCCGAGTATCAGGGTAAGTTGTGCGGCACCCTGGGCGACATCGGTTGCTTCAGTTTGCAGGAGAGCAAGCACATGACCACCGGCGAGGGGGGCCTGACCATTACCGACGACGAAGCCTGGGGGGAGCGGGGAAGGCTGTTCATGGACAAGGGAAGGACGCGGCAGCCGGGCTGGGGGCGTCGGACCTATTTGTTCCTCGCTCCCAACTACCGGATGATGGAGTTGCAGGGTGCGATTGGCTTAGCCCAACTGCGCAAGTTGCCGGATATTGTTGCCCGGCGACACGCCAACGGTACTCGTCTGACGGAACTAATCGGGGACCTACCCGGCCTGCGTCCTCAACGGGTGACGGCCGGAGGCAAACATACCTATTGGCACTACGCCCTGGCGGTGGAGCCGGAAGGGCCCTACACGGCGGAGGAATTCTGTACTGCCCTGCGAGCCGAGGGCATCCCCTGCGCACCCTATTACATCGGCCAACCCATTTTCCTCTGTGCTGACTCCGTGTGTCGGAAGGTGACTTTCGGCTCCTCTCAGTTGCCTTTTTCCCTGCCCACGGCCCGGCCCATCGAGTACACGGAAGAGACCTGTCCGGTGACCATGGACCTGCTGCGGCGGATGGTTACCCTGCCCCTGACCGAGTTCTGGACGAACCAGGACGTGGAGGACGTAGCGGCGGCGGTGCGCAAAGTGGCCCTCGGCTTAGCGGCCAGGAGAGGGTCAAAGTAAATAAGTTAGCGGGTAACTACTCAGCCGGTTCAACCTGATTGACCGGAGTGAAAATA
>DTZQ01000144.1 GCA_012961305.1 Armatimonadota bacterium
AGAGGGGGGGTATCCTGCATCCTGTATCCTGCATCCTGCGATTTCCCAGTTGCTCAGCGATGATTATCTTAGCCACACCGTAGGGAAAAGACCACCACTTGGCAAAGGTCTCGAAAACAATTATACTATACAGCCGAGCAAAATGCAAATGGGTTGCTGGCAAATGTGCGGCAGGGCTTTCAAGCATGGAGGTAGATGAGGATGATTTTTAGCAGGGAAGAACGGCTTACGTTGGGCGACCCTTTCATTTGGACTATCGTCAATGAGGGTTTAGTGCTCTATGAACGCTCTGACCCAAGAGTGGCTTGAGGCCGGTGCAGTCTGCGGAAAGCAGCGCAGCAATTAGATGTTTACTATATTCCTAACTCGTTATCCACCGATGCGGACGACGCCGACAGAACAGGAAACACAAGAAGCAACAACTTTGACGGAACAGGTACGGGGTACCATTCGTCAGTTATTGGGCCTTAGAGCCAATTAAAGTCGTGAGGCCAGACACTTCTGCGGACCAATAAGCCTTCAGAACCGGGAGCAAATAACAACCGAAGGCTTACCGAACAAGCAATGCGTAAATTACTACCTCTCACCGGTCTCTGAGGAGGATTCTCCGCGGGCCGGGCCCACCCGTCGGGGGGCATCGCTGGCAAAGTATTTCGCCAGTTCGCGGGCCAAAACTCCGCTCAGGCCCAAAATGCCAATCAGGTTGGGAAAGGCCATGAAGCCGTTCATGATGTCGGAAATGTTCCAAACGGCCCGCAACTCTGTAACCGCTCCCACCATCAGCAGGAGAACGTGTACCACTCGATAGGGGGTAATCGCTCCGCGCCCGAAAAGGTATTCGGCACTGCGGTCTCCGTAGTAGGGCCAACTCAGAACGGTGGAGAAGGCGAACAGGGCCAAACCGCAGGTGACCAAATAGGAACCTACCCTCGGCAGGCCCAGTTCAAAGGCTCGGTTGCTGAGGGGGGCGCCAATGAGCGCAGTTCCGTTTTCTCCCACTTCCGTCCAGGCACCTGTGGTGAGGATGACCAGGCCGGTCAAGGTGCAAACCACAATGGTATCCACGAAGGGCCCCAACATAGCCACCAGGCCCTCCCGCACGGGTTCGCTGGTTTTGGCCGCCGAGTGGGCGATAGAGGCACTGCCCAAACCAGCCTCGTTGGAGAACAGGCCTCGGGCTACCCCGTAGCGAATCGTCTCCCGGACGGTAACCCCCAAGAAGCCGCCTTTGGCTGCCGTCCCCCGGAAAGCCCCCTGAAAAATCAGGGCGAAGACCTGGGGCAATCGCGCAGTCCGATGGAGGAGTATCACTATTGCCCCCAGCATGTACAGCAAACACATCCCCGGCGTTAAGCGACTGGCTACCCGCCCAATGCGACGTATCCCCCCGAAGACCACCAGGGCAACCAACGAGGCCATGACTATCCCCGTCACGGCCGGCGGAACCCCGAAGGTGTCGTGCAGAGCATCGGCCACCGAGTTTGACTGCACCATGCAGCCGATGCCCAAAGAGGCCACCATGGTGAAAAGGGCGAAAAGAAGGCCCAACCAGCGCTGCCCCAGGCCCTTTTCCAAGTAGTACATCGGCCCGCCGCTGGCTGAACCGTCCTCGTGAATGACCCGGTACTTAAGTCCCAAAGCCGCGCTGGCGAACTTATTGACCATGCCCAGAAAGCCGGTAATCCACATCCAAAAGAGGGCTCCGGGCCCACCGCTGGCAATGGCCGTCGCCACCCCCACAATGTTGCCCGTCCCAATGGTCGCCGAGAGGGCCGCACTCAGGGCTTGAAAGTGGGTGATGTCGCCCTCCTCAGAGGGGTCATCGTATTTGCCGGAGATTAACTCCAAGCCGTGCTTGAAATGGCGCAGTTGCACCACCTTGAGGCGGATGGTCAGAAAAATGCCCGTACCCAACAGGAGCACCACCATCGGGCTGCCCCACACGTATTGGCCTAATCGCTCTGTAAGCGCGGTTAAGTCCATGATTTTTCCCTTTCGTTAGGCTCGTTGGGTTCGTTCCCACACCCCTTCCACCCCGATGCAGGCCACCT
>DTZQ01000145.1 GCA_012961305.1 Armatimonadota bacterium
CCCCGATAAATCGGGGAGGTTTATAGCCCCCCTCGCACTCCCCCCATTTCTCTAAGCCCCACAACCTGTCAAGAGAGCGACTGAACCGGCAGGAAAAAGATACCCCATTGACAGTAAGGGCAGGGGAAGGTACAATGGTAAAGGGAAGAAAACCATCCCAACGGTAAATTGGCCGAGGAGGTTGAAAGTGGCAGAGAAGCAGATTTGTGCCCTGGCAGAGGCAGTGAGGGCTGCTTACCGGGCCGGCGAAGAGGACGAAACCTTGGAACCCCTGATTTTGGTGGACAGGGAAGGGAAACCTGTGGGCCGCATCGCCGACGGAGATTACGTAATTTTTTACGACCTGCGGGGAGAGCGGGAAATCGAATTGACCCGCAGTTTCACGGAAGCAGGATTTGCCGAGTTCCCCACCCAGCCGGGGTTGCAGGTCCACTTTGTAACCATGATTGACTACGATGAGCGACTCAACGTTCGGGTGGCTTTCCCCTCCCTGAGCCACCTGCCCGCTACCCTAAGTGAGGCGATTAGCAACCACGGCTGGCGGCAGGTCAAGATAGCAGAGTCGGAAAAGGCCGTCCACGTGACCTATTTCCTGAACGGCAAGCGGTGGGAACCCTTTCCGGGAGAGGAATGGATTGTCATTCCCTCCCCCCGCAAGGTGGCCCAGTTTGACCAAAAGCCGGAGATGAGCGCGGCCGAGGTGGCAGAGGCCGTAAGGGAGAAAATTGAGGCCGGGGAACACGAGTTAATGGTCGCCAATTTCGCCAATGTGGATGTAGTGGGCCACGTTGAAAACGAAGCGGCCATTCGCCGGGCGGTCGAAACCGTAGACACCTGCCTGGGTCGGGCCCTCGAGGCCGCGCAGAAGGCAGGCGTGACGGCCATTGTGACCGCCGACCACGGCACGGTGGAGAAGTGGCTCTATCCCGAGGGAGCCATTGACACCGGCCACACGGCCAGCCCCGTGCCTTTCATTTTCCTCGACCCCCGGGGCCGCAGGGCCGTCTCCCTTCGGAAAGGTGGAACCCTGACTGATGTAGCCCCTACCATTTTGGAGGTTTTGGGTCTGCCCCAGCCAGAGGTGATGACCGGGCGGAGTCTGGTGCAGAATTATCAACCCCTGCCGGGAAGGCGGCGCCTCCTCCTGCTCATCGCCGACGGATGGGGATGGCGAGAGGAAGTCGAAGGCAACCTCATTGCCCAAGCCTCTACGCCGGTGATGGACCGTTTGCAGACGGAGTATCCGGCCACCCGCCTGCAGGCGGCTGGGGAAGCGGTGGGCCTGCCGCCGGGCGCGGTGGGCAATTCCGAGGTAGGACACCTGCATTTGGGTGCGGGACGGGTGATTCCCTCCGACCGCGTGCGTATTGACCAAGCCATCGCCGACGGTTCCTTTTTCGCCAACGAAGCCTTCCTCTGGGCCATGCGGGAGGCTAAACGGGAGGGCAAACGACTGCATCTGCTTGGCATTCTCTCCTTCTACAGTTCCCACGGCTCCGTGAAGCACCTGTTGGCCCTGCTGCAATTGGCTCGGCGGGAAGGAGTACCCGAGGTTTACCTGCACGCCCTCTTGGGGCGACGCGGCGAACGGCCGGAGAGTGGAGCCCTTTACCTGGAGGAAGTGCAGCGGGAAGCCGACCGTTTAGGAGGGGGAAAAATCGTTACCGTCATCGGGCGCTATTGGGCTTTGGACCGCGAGGAAAACTGGGACCGGGTAGAGAAAACCTACCGCGCCCTGGTATGGGGGGAAGGCAGGCCAGTCATATCCTCCTACCCCGTCCCCGCTCACCCTGCCAGTTGCTCGTAAAGGTAGGCAGTCAGCACTTTGGTACAGTTGAGTATGCGTTCGATCTCCGCATACTCGGCCGGGCCGTGGGCCTGGCCGGGGGTGCCCGCTCCGTACACTACCGTTGGAATGTCGCAGAAATGGGGCAGGTAACAGGCATCGCTCCACGCCTCACTGACCAAGATTTCCGGCTCCTCCCCTAAGATGCGGCGGTGCATGGCCGCCAAACTCTGCACCAGCGGATGGGCCGCAGGGGTCTCGAAGGGAATGAGGTCCTTCACCCAGAAAACCTCTACCGGGTGTTCCCGCAGCCAGTCATCGGCCTGTTCTTGGGCCCGCACCTGGGCCTCAAACTGCTCCCGTACCAGTTTCCCATTGAAACCCTCCCCCGCCGCTTCCGCTGCCTGAGCGTCCGCGAGGGGATAGCACAGGTTCAAACTCAGCAGAGCCTCGCCGGGGACTACGGCCGGATGAATGCCGGCCCGAAAGATGCCCAAGTTGACCCGGGCCTTGTCCGAGGCTGCCTCTCGCTCCCGTTTGAACTCGTCGAGGGCCTTTTTGATGACCAGAGCCTTCTCAATGGCGCTGACTCCACCGGGCCGAGCCGCGTGCCCGCTGCGGCCACGCACGGTCAAATCCACGGTCAGACAGCCGGAGTAACCCCGCCAAATCGTGGGCCCGCTGCCGTCGGTAATGATGGCGAAGTCCGCCTGTAAGCCCCGCGCACAGCAGGCCATCGCTCCGGCTCCGCTGCCGCTGCATTCCTCCTCTACGACGCTCTGGAACACAACGGAGCCGTGCAGGTCGGCCCGGAACTCGGAGAGCACCCGCAGGGCCGTTACTGCCGCCGCCAGGCCCCCTTTGCAGTCCGTCGTGCCCCGGCCCCAAATCTTCCCTGCGCGGATTTCGCCGGAGAAGGGCTCAATGCTCATATCGTCCACGCCGACCGTATCCATGTGGGCCTGCAGGACGGCCCGGGGGCCAGAACCGCCGAAGTCCAACTCCGCCACTAAATTGGGTCGGCCGGAAAAGTCCCGCCCCGGCGGGCCCAGAATGCCCATCCGCTCGTAGATGTCCGGCGGACAGTCGAACTTCTCCACCTTGGCCCCTAACTCCCGCAGCAGCGGCTCCAAAACCGCCTGCCCCTCGGCTTCGTTGCCCGGCTGAGCGTCGCCGCTGTAGCGGTTGACCGTGTTCGTGCGCACCAGCCTCTGGCAGAGGGAGATGGTCTCCTCCGCCAAATCCTCCACCCGCGCAATAACTTGGTCGAGTTTGTCCATTTTTCGCTCCTCCTTCCCTACCCTACTCCTTTTCTTTTTGCTCACCGCCGAAACGAATGGGGGCAATTGGACCACACCCCTCCCCGCGCGCGGCGAGGGTTAAACCCCGCACCACTGCCCCGCCGAACTGGGGCCAGGTGTGCAATTCTACCTTCTTCGGATGGGCAGACTGCCACCCCTCCAGAAGAGGATGCCATTCCTGCGGGTGACTGACCCAACAAACTTTGGGGTTCATCGTTTGTTCCTCACCCCCTGACCCCCTCCTTCACCAGGACTGAGGGCGGAAGGACTCAGCACTCACGACCCAGCCCTCAGCCCTTTTAGCCAAGCGCCGTCCTAACAGGACGGAAGCCCCTGACTCCAAAGGGCCTCCTCGTCCCTCGCCCCTTGCCCCTCGCCC
>DTZQ01000146.1 GCA_012961305.1 Armatimonadota bacterium
GCCGATGGAGGTAAATACCCCAATGGGCCATTTCTCCATGACTATAACCTCCTTTCCTTATGCGTGATGCGCGTTGTATTTGGTTTCGTCAACCACGGGCCGATTCCTGCCGGGGATTTGACAAATTGATGGAATGTGCTAAAATTAACAGTAAGCGTTCGCCATTACTGCGGAGCGCTTAAGGAGGGGAACAGGCAGCGATGGGCGGTGAACGAAAGCGTCTGGCCATATCGTTTTTGCTCTCCCTGGCCATACATGGGTTAGGGGCGGTGGCTGTCCGCGGGTGGCGAGTTATTGAGCCGCCGCCCTTGTCCGCTGCTGAAATTCGCATTCCGGTTGAGTGGCTGGGGACTCTTCCCCAGGTCACGGCGGTGCCCTCGTCCCCCACCCCCGCACCACCACCCAAAACCTCCCCACCAAAGGAGAAACCACCTGCTCCATCCCAGCCGGTGAAACCACCTCCCCCGCCGAAGAAGGAAGCGCCAGACGTGCTGTTGACCCCGCCAGATGCTCCCAAGCCAAAGAAACCTACGCCCCCTGAACCAGAGGAAACGCCACCACCTAAGGTCTTGGTGGAGTTGCCGACCCCCGAAACTGAAAAGCCGGCGCCGGAGGAGCCGGAAACTCCTCCCGACCGCTTGGCCCAATTGCAGGGATTGTTGGCCCAGTTAGGGGAAACTCTGCCTGCTGCCTCCACCGCCGAGGGGATGCTCGCCCTGCCCGGCAACCTCAAGCCGGTCTCCCAGCCCGAAGCGGGCATTGTGGCTACCTACGTGGGCGGGACTATTACCGTTGACCAGTTCCGTCGCTATGTACGTGCCCTCTACCACACCGACCCGGCGGAATGGAAGGGGCCCGTGGAGGCAAAAGTGGAACTGGCCCAGGGGCTCCTGCTCGACTTCGTGTTGACCAAAATGGCGGTACGCAAGGCTGAGGAACTGGGACTGGCTGACCAGCCGGAGGTCACCCGCAGTTGGCAGCGCTTGGCCGAGGAGGAAAGCCTCGCCGAACTGGTGGCCCGCCTCCAGGGGCAGGAAATTCCAGTCAGCGAACGGGAAATCCTGGAATACTACACGGCTCATCGAGAGGAGTTTGCAGATTTGCCCTTGGAACAGGTGCGCCTGTACATAGAGGAAGCCGTGCGCCAGGAGAAGGCCCAACGCCTGTTCGCTGAGTATGTGGCCGAACTGCGGGCGGAGGCGGAAGTGGAGACCTTTTACGAAGCGCTGGAGAACCCTGCGGCTGATGAGGCCACCCCGCTGTTCACCGTGAACGGTGAGTCCTACACCCTGGGCGAATGGCGCAAACTGTTGCAAAGCCTGCCCCCAGAAGAGCGAGAGGCCCTGCAGGACCCAGAACGGGCCCGGGAGGTACTGGAGGAATTGCTCCTGCGGCAGTTGTTATTGGCTGAAGCCGCAGAGGAAACACCCGACGAAACCCGACGGACCCGCCTGGAAGTGCTGCGAGAGCAGTTCCTGCGGACGCTGTTGCACTACGAATTGGTACATAAGCCCTACACCATTTCCGACTTAGAACTTAAGGTTTACTATGAGGCGGTAAAGCAACGTTATCTGATTCCGGCCCGGGCCCACATTGCCTATGCCCGTGTTCCTAAGGGTCAGAGGGCGGAGGAAATGGAAGCCGCGCGGGCCTTGCTGGAGGAAGTCCGCGAAGCAGTGTTGGGCGGACAATCTCTGGAGGAAGCAGTTGCCGCTCGCCAAACGGCGGACAACGCTCTGGAAAGGGGCGAAATACCGGGCTGGATTCAGGAAGGCTTTCACGGCGAACCACACCCGCCGGAAATTTGTCCCCTCTGTCGGGCAGTTTTCTCCCTGGAAGAGGGGGGGATTTCCGAACCGTTTGCCGGCACGCGCACCCACCTTTACCTGGTGCAAGTCCTGGAATTGGAACCGGAACGAACCCCCACTTTGGAGGAACTTCGCCCTCTGCTGCTGGCCGATTTGGCCCGCCAGCGCCATGACAGCGCAGAGCGAGTTCTAACTAACCAACTACTTGAGGAGTCTGACCTGTGCGTTAATCCAGAGGGATTACAGGCTCTCTTCGAGCCCCCCATTTCTGAGACCACCATCGCTTCCACCGGCGAACCCGCCGGGAATGAACCGCCTTCCCCTTAGCCCCCAAAGGCAAATGGACGGGCATGGTAGGGCAATTTGACAGATTGCGCCACCTCCTCCTGAAAGTCTGTCCCGCTCAGCCGGCACCTTGACGTACTGACCTTTCCTTGACTGAAAGGGGGTGATGTGGTAGAATGGAATTGACCCAAATAATTGATTGACCGGGCCCGAATTGCCGACCGGGCAGCAGGGTCGGAGGAGAGGGAAAGAATTGATGGGGTCTCTGGGCAAGAGCGGAAGGAAGATAATGCACAGTCTCTTTGAACCCTTGCGAGACGAACTGGAACGCTTCCTGTATTCTACCAATCCCTGGTGGGAGGGGAAACCGGGGCCTCCGCTGCCGGAGTATCGGCGCTGGGTGTTCTCCCTACTGCTCAGGAACCTGCAAAAGGGTTTAGCACCGGTGACCGTTCTGCGCGGACCCCGCCAGGTCGGTAAGACCACCTTGCAGGAACAATTAATCGAGCATCTTATCTCTCAGGAGGGAGTTTCACCGCACCGCATTTTGCGGGTACAGTTCGATGAAATTCCCAGCCTCAAAGGACTGAGCGAGCCCATCCTGGTCCTGGCCCGGTGGTTCGAAGGTCGCATTCTGGGCAAAACCCTCAATGAAGTCGCCCGAGAGGGCCAGCCGGCTTATTTGTTCTTTGACGAATTGCAGAACTTGCGTGACTGGGCCCCTCAATTAAAGTCCTTAGTAGACCATCATGCTGTTAGGGTGTTAGCCACGGGCAGTTCGGCCTTGCGCATCGAAGTAGGGAGAGACAGTTTGGCCGGACGGATTAAAACCGTGGATTTGGGAATGTTACTCCTGCGGGAAATTGCTGGTCTCCGCTATCGGGAAACTCTGGAGCCCCTTTTACCGGAAAACGGATTGGAATATTTGGCGCGTAAGGAGTTCTGGCAGGAGGTGAGGGAATGGGGGCAGCGCCAGAGCGAACTTCGCGCGCGAACCTTTGCTGCCTTCGCTGAGCGAGGCGGTTATCCGTTAGCCCAAGCCCGGGCGGATGTGCCCTGGCCGGAAATTGCCGACCAACTCAACGAAACTGTCATCCGACGGGTACTACAACATGACCTTCGTTTGGGAGAAAGAGGGAGGAAACGAGACCCCCGGTTATTGGAGGAAGTCTTTCGGTTGACCTGTCGGTATGCTGGTCAGGCCCCCGGCCCCGCAGTATACGTGCCGGAAATTCGCTACGCCCTCCACGCTGATGTTGGCTGGCAACGGATTTTGCATTATCTGCGTTTCCTGGAAGGGACCCTCCTTATCCGACTGATACCGGCCCTTGAGATTCGACTTAAGCGGCGCAAAGGGCATCCCAAAGTTTGCCTTTGTGACCATTCCCTTCGCGCAAGTTGGTTGCAAGAGGTTGTCCCTCTCACTCCCGACGGTTTGCAGGTTCAGGTCCACCTTTCCGACCTGGCAGGGCACCTGGCGGAGAGCGTGGTGGGCTATTTCTTTTCCACCATCCCCGGTTTGGAACTTGCCTATTTCCCCGAACGGGGTATCGAGCCGGAGGTGGACTTTGTCCTTACTATCGGCGTGCAGCGCATACCGCTGGAGGTGAAATACCGCCGCCGTATTGACCCCTTGCGGGACACTTTGGGACTGCGTGCATTTATCGAAAAAACCGCTTACAACGCGCCTTTTGGCATCCTGGTCACTTTGACGGATAAAGTAACTGTTGATGACCCCCGTATCATTCCGATGTCTCTGGGAACCCTTTTGTTAATGAGATGAAGGGAAAAATAGTGCGTGGAGGAAGACCTTTGCAAGATGACGGGAGACGGGAGACCGAAGACCGGTCCCCGGTCCTCCGTCCCCGGTCCTCGGAAGAACAGGAAATAGTATTACCGCGGAATGCCTTTAAGTCGGAGTGGCGCCCGCAGCGCGGGGTCTTCCGGGTGCCGTTGGAGGGAGATATGCCCGCAGACTACCTGCGGGGCAGTTTGACCCTTAGCGCCTGTCGGGAGGAGGAAATCGAAACCTGGGGCCCGCGGGGGTTGGAGTGGTATCGCTATCTGTGGTGGCGGCATTACGAGGTTCCCTTCGCGCTGGTGCTCGACCTGGGCTTATTGCTGCAGTGGGGCGAGCAGTTCCGCTTTCGCAGCACCTGGGCCAGGGAAGGCGAGCCGGTCCGCCGCCGAGAGGTGCAGGAAACTTACGAGGAACGGGTGCTGCACCGCTTGTTGAACGACCCCGTATGGGCCCGCCTGCAAAGCCTGACTCAGGATAGTCCCACCGCCGATGCGGTGATAGGGCGTGCGTTGGAAATTCTGCTGGAGCCAGTGGCCACGCGGCTGACGGTTCGCTTCCACCTGCCTGACCTTCCGCCCGGGGTGGATTTTGCCGCCGATTTCGCAGCGGCGGCCCTTTCCTTCGCCCAGACCCTGCGCGCCTGTCTGGGAGACCCCCGATGGGTGGCAGCCCAGCAACAGCGGGGCTCTGACCATGCCCTGCTTCCTGCCGAGGCCGTAGCCACCTGGGCTGCCGAACCGGACCCGCTGCTGAGACAGTGGGAGGAACTTACCGACCTGCTGCAGACTTGGGTTCGCCCGGCGGAGATGTTCCAGGAGGAGGATTTTTTCGAGTTGGAACACCTGTCCTGGTTTCCCAATGAGCGGGTACGGGCGGCCGGCCGGCTGCTCAAGGCGGTGGAGCGGCATTTGGGGCCTCCCTCTCTGCCGCGAAGCGTCCGCCCCCGGACCTTGGCTTTGGCCGAAACGCCTTTGGAGAGTCTGGGCACCTATCCCACCGGCGGCTTTGCCGAAATTGCCCACCACGGGGTTTGGGAGAACCTGGTGCCCTCGGAGTTGGTTTACCTAAAAGAGGGGGAAACGGTGGACCCGTTCACCTTGCGGTTGGTGGAGGGAGAACTGCTGTTTTATCTGCGCGATGCGGCGGTGCTGCGCCTGCTGCGGCGAACTTTCACCTTCGGCCTCGATTTGCATCCTACCTTTCGTGCGCCCATTCCCAATTTGTCCTCCTCCGACCCGCTGCGGGGGGTGGAAGTCCACCGGATATTGTTGGGCCTGGTTCTGACCCTGGTGGAGGATTTGCGGCAGGTGTTCCGCCGAGACAGCGTGCAGTTTGAGGTAGCACTGCTAACGGAAGAGCCGAGCGAGGAATGGTCCGGAGAAAGAGAGGCCCTGTACGCCCTGCTGCGTGCCCCTGCGGAACAGCAAATCGTTCGGGTAACCGTCCGCTCAGACACCCCCGCCACCTTGCTGACCCAAACCGCCACCGGGCGACCTGATTGGTGGGCTACGGTGGTGCTGTTTTCCACTCCAGAGCGGCTTTCTGCCCTCCTGCCCCTAGGAAAGACGGCGAAACGGGCGGTGACCGTAGTGCCCGTGGCTGTCCTGCGCCCACCGACCGCTCTCCGGGGAAACGGGTTCTTAGCCTTCCGGGCGGGGGCCGATGCTTTGTCCAACCTACGCCAACTGCGGGAAGAACTGCTGCGACGGCTCATCGCTCCTTCGGCTCGAGTTTAGCGGTTAGCCGCGAGAACGGGGAGAGACTGGGAACACTCAGGAGCCACCATGCCTTTTTCCTTCCTCAGACCGGGTTTGGGAAGGGTTCTCCTGCTGGCGGTGATTTTGTTCCTTCCCGGGTTGGGACGCATGCCCATCACGGGAGCAGATGAGGCTCGTTATGCCTCTGCTGCCCGCGAAATGCGGCAGCGGGGCGAACTGGGCATTCCCACCTACAACGGGAGGCTTCGGCTCAACAAACCCATCTTCTTCTACTGGCTTTTGCTGCTCTCCTACCGCTTCCTGGGAGTGTCGGCTTTCTCCGCTCGGTTGCCCTCGGCCATCTGTGGGCTATTGCTGGTCGTACTTTTGGAGTGGGCCTGGCGTCAAAAGCGAGGGGAGCAGGGGCCGGGGGCGGGAACCGTGGCAGCCTCAATGTTAGGCATCTTTGTCCTGGCGCGATTGACCCTAACTGATATGAGCCTAATGCTCTTCATTACCGCAACGCTTCTGGCCCTCTGGCCCCTTTGGGAACGACCTGAGGGGCGGAACTTTCGCTGGCCCTCGGCCCTCTTAGCAGGTGTGGCCGCGGCGGGGGCCATGCTCACCAAAGGGCCCATCGGCTGGTTGTTGCCCCTGTTGGCCTGCATCCTCTTTACCTTCTGGGAACGTCGGTGGAGTTTTTGGAGGCGGGGGGAACTGTGGCTGGCGGTGCTGATAGCAGTCATGCTCTCGGTTCCCTGGTTTCTCTACCTTTGGCAGCGGGTGGGCCCGAGGCCGGTGCTGGCTTTCTTCGGCATCAAAACCTGCAGCGTTACGCTGTTCCGAGGGGTGGACATCAGGGACCCTTCTGGTACTACCTTCCGGTGCTCTGGCTGGCCTCTTTACCTTGGAGCGGCTTTCTATGGCGCGAATTTCTCTCCCTGCGCCGGGAAGCCACCTTGGAGAGCCGCTTCGCCGCCTCCCTGCTGGCGGGAGTGCTGACGTTTTTCAGTTTTGGGGCCACGAAACTTCCCCATTACCTGGCCCCGGCCCTACCCGCAGCAGCCTGGCTGGCCGCGGAGGGTTGGTCAAAGAGTTGGAGGCATCCCTGGGAACGGTGGCTGGTCGTAGGTTTGACCGTGCCCCCGCTGATATTGCTGGCTTCGGGTTTCGTACTCCTGCCGGAAATCTGGGCCCGAAGCGGAACCTTCCCCCTGGAATGGGGCTCCCAGGGAAGGCGCTGGTTGCGAACGGGCTTTATCGTTCCCTCGGTCGTTATGCTGGTCCTCATAATGGGACTGCGCCGGGACCGACCATCCCCATTTTTCTCCCGGTATTTCCCCTGCACTGCGGGCCTGATGCTGTTAGAGACCTGGCTCCGAGCGGCAGTGGTCATCTCCCTTCTGCTGGAACCCGTTGTTCAATTGGCGAAGATGGGACAGGAACGCTGCTCGCCCCGGGGGGAACTCTACGTCGTCGGGGTGCCGGTGGAGTTTGCCGATGTGGCCACCTTCTACGCCGGAGGTCTTCGCGTGCGGCATGGGAAAGAAGTGAATCCCGATAAACTGCGCGAAGTTCTGTCGTTTCCCAGGAATTATGCCCTGTTGCGCTGTTCGGAACGCCCGCCGGATGTGGAAACGGTGAAGGAGTTACGGGGCTGGTGTCTAATTGCCGGAAAACAGAAGCCCCCGTAAACGTAGGGGCTGAGCAGGGAACCTGAGCGTTGACGCTTAGGCCTGGACCTGAGTTTAACCATGACTGCCCAGATAGCCTTGCAGTTCCACAGTTTGGAGGAACTTTACGCGGCCTTGCGCCAGTGCAACCGCGCGGAGGCCTGGCGTGCGCCGGCAGCGGTCTGGAGACTGCGCGGCCCTCAGGGAGAAACGGTTTGGCTCCTGCAAGTGAGTTTCTGGAGCCCCGCTATGGCCGTTTGGACCCTCAAAAAGGCAGACGAGCGGGAAGTGGTTCTGGAAGGGGGAGAGGGTTTGGAAACGTTCGCCGTCGAGGAACGCTGGGAGGCGGCCAGCCTTTTTGAGGCCGTGCGATTGGAACCCTGGCCTTATCCGCCGGCCGGGGAGGTGCTGTACCTTTGGCTGCCCCGGGAGCGCTGGGCCGAAGTAATCCGCAGCAACCTGCTGTTGGGCAACGACCAAATGCAGTTTGTGCCGATAAAGCCTGACCGTGTACTTCTGCGCGTGGTGGGCTTGTCCCCCTTCCTGCGCGAAAAATGGCGCCAGGACCCTGACCTGGGGCTGTTTTACCCAGCCGGGGACGAGCACGTTTTGTTGCCCTGGGGATTCACCTATCCGCTGCGCGAGAAGTTCTCCTTTCTGAGTGCCGCCGAGGGAGAACGCTGGCTGGTCACCCCCGACCACCGCTGGTGGCATTTGCCCCCGGCGCAACTGCGGGACGTTTACGAGGTCCTGAGAGTGAACGAGTTGAACTTGCAGGTGGCCGAACTGCAGCCGGGGGAAGCCATGGAGCCGGTAGCGATTGACCTGCAGTTGGAGGAGACGGAGACGACCGAGCGCCCACAGGTATGGCGCCTAACGGAAAGGGAACGAGAAGCCCTGGAGGAACTGCTGGCCCAGGCCCCGGAGGAGGAACTCGACCGCTTGCAAGTGGCCTACCTCCAGACAGCCGCGGGGGAACGGTTTTACCTGGTGGTGGAACGCTCACCCACCGGGATTGCCCCCTACTTGCGGGCGGGCAGGGCCTATTTTGCCCGCTACCCCGAGGAGCACTTGTACCTGCCGGTAGGCACCCGCCTGCGACCACCGCTGGGCCGCCGGGCGTGTATCGAAGCCTTTGCCCTGCGAGAGGAGGTCCTTACTCTGGTAGAACGGGGGAAGGAAGGAGGACTGCAGGTGTGGAGGGTTCCCCGGTCAGCCCTGCGGCCTCTGCGGGAGATAGTGGACTACTTCCTGGGGGAAATGGTGGAGGAGGTACGAGCGCTGGAGAGGCAAATTATCTTCGAGTTTGAGCAGGAACCGGCGGGGCCGGAAGAGGAGCAAATTGCCCCCACCCGCCGGCTGCCCTGGTGGAAGTGGCTGCGCTGGCTTTGGACCTGGCCGCAGCGTTGGGGCAGAAAACGGAGGTAGAAAATGCTCACCGTAGAGACCGTCTCAGGCCCGGTGGCCGCCGAGGAGTTGGGGGTGACGGATTACCACGAACACCTCTGTTTCCAGGCCCCCGCTTGGCTGTTGCGGGAAGACCCCGACTTTGCCCTCAACGACGTGGACAAGTCGGCCGAGGAACTCCGCGCCTGGCACGCAGCCGGGGGTAAGACCCTCTTGGAAATGTCGGCGATTGATTTCGGGCGGGACATCCGTGCTGTGCGCCAAATCGCCAAGCAGGTGCCAGAGGTGAACATCATTGCCACCACCGGTTTCAACAAGCCCTACTACTGCGACCGCTGGGTGGCCGAAGCCCCCGAAGCGGAACTGGTGAAACTGTGTGTGCGCGACCTGACGGTGGGCATAGACGGTACGGACAGCAAGGCGGGGGTCATCAAAGGCGGCACCGGCTACAACATGATTACCCCCCTGGGAGCCAAACTGCTGCGGGTGGCGGCCCAGGCCCATTTGGAAACGGGCGCACCCATTATTACCCACACCGAGGCCGGCACTATGGGCCTGGAACAACTGGAACTGCTTGCCGCGGCAGGTGTGTCCCCGAAACGGGTATGCCTCTCCCACTTAGACCGCAACCCCGACTTCTGGCTGCACCGTAAAATCGCGGAGGCGGGCGCATACTTGGGCTACGACTGTCCGGGCAAAATCAAGTACGGGCCGGACGAACTGCGCATCAGCGTGCTGCGACGGCTGGTTGAAGCGGGCTACGGAAAGCAAATCCTGCTGGGCAACGATTTGGGCCGGCCCTCGTACTGGCGTTCCTATGGCGGCGGGCCGGGATTGGACTTCGTGCTGACCAAGTTCGTCCCTCGCCTGCGGGAAGAGGGGTTCAGCGAGGAGACCCTGCAAGATTTGCTGGTCAACAATCCCCGTCGGTTTTTGGCCGGGAGGGAGGAAATATGAGCCCACCGCGAAGGAAACTTGGCCGTTGCCTAATGATGGAGGAACTCTGGCGATGGAGGAGGTACGAAGATTGGTAAATAGTGCGGACCTCAGAACTGCCCTTGCTTCCTCGCCTCAGCGGGGAAACCGAGAAAAAGGCGACGTTTCGCCGGTAGTAGAACTGCGCGGGGTAACGGTGCGGGGTTTAACGGCCGCGGAATATCCGCAACTGCTGGCCCTGTTGCCCCGGGTGATGGGAGCCCCGCGGGAGTACTTCGCCGCGATGTACCGCAACGACCCGGCGGCCAAGCCGGAACATTCGCGGGTGGTTCTGCTAAACGGGGAGATTGTCAGCCACATCCGCCTGTACGACCGCTGGCAATATGTGGGCGGGGTTCCCGTGCACGTGGGCTGTGTGGGCGACGTGTGTACCGTGCCGGAGCACCGGCTTAAAGGCTACTGCCGCACCCTGTTAGAGGACGCCATGGGTTACTGGGAGGAACAGGAGTACGACCTTTCTATGGTGGTCTCCGGCGTGGAGGTTTACCAACGATGTGGCTGGGTGACCTACCCGGAGACCCGTTACACCGTCCCGGCGCGGGATGCTCCTCCCGAGGATGGCCCTTACCAGGTGCGGCGGTTCGTTCGGGCCGACGAGTTGAAAGAGGCCCGCCTGGTGTACGAAGAATACCACGCCCACCGTTCTCTGGCCACCGTGCGCTCGGAGGAGTACTGGGAACGGCATTTTTACTGGATTGCGGGAGAACGTGAGGACGCCTTTTTTGTGGCGGAGCGTAAAGGACAAGTGATGGCCTACATTCGCCATGAACATCGGGGGGACGAGTTGCTCATCAGCGAATTTTGCTACGCCCGAGGCGAAGAAGAGGCCGTGCCGGGACTGTTGGCCGCAAGCCTACGGTTCGCCTACCGTCGCGGATACTTGGCTGTGACCGCAACCCTGCCTGACGACCATCCGGCTGTACCCCTGCTGCAACGGGAGCCGGAATGTCAGGTGGAGCAGACGCACGTGCTGCTGTTCCGTTTGGTCAACCTGCGGCGATTGCTGGGCCGGCTGACCCGCCTTTTCGCCGACCGCTTGCGGGCCGCTTCCCTTCCAGCCGGCACCCTGACCCTGGGCTGTGAAGGGCAAGCAGTGACTCTGGATTGGGACGAGGAACGAGTAGTCCTGCGCGACCCTCAGAAGCGTCCTTTGACCCTCTCCCCGGCTGATTTCTTCCGCCTGCTGTTCGGCCAAGCAAGTGGGCGGGAATTGAGGCTTACGAACCGGTACACCTTTTTGTCCACCCAGGTTGCCCTGTTAGAGGCCCTGTTCCCCAAAGGACATCCCATTTACTGGCGAACGGACGTGGTGTAAGCCGCACGGAGAGAACGTTGACAAATGACCTAAGGGGGAGTACAATACACCAATCAGCACTCAGCCCTCAACCGCGGTGGAGAAAGGGAAGCAGGGATAAATGCTGATGGCTGACCGCTGAGGGCTAAAGGCTAATGCCGATAGCCACCGTGTTTTAACCGGTGGCGAAATTTTGACCAAGTGATAGCGCCATGGCTTACGTCCTGGGAATTGACCTGGGCACCTCCAGCACCAAAACCCTGCTGCTAAGCGAGGACGGGCGGACGGTAGCAAAGGCAACCGCTGATTATCCCCTGTCCACACCCCAACCCAACTGGGTGGAGCAAGACCCGGCTGCCTGGTGGGAAGCGGTCTGTTCCACCGTCCGACAGGTGCTGGCCGCTTGGAGTGGAAACCCACGAGACATCGCGGGGGTGGGGCTCTCCGGGCAGATGAACGGGGCCGTGTTCCTAAATGCCCAGGGTCGCCCTCTGCGGCCGGCTATCCTGTGGCTTGACCACCGCAGCGTGGCCGAGTGCGAGTGGGCCCAGGAACAGGCCGGCGAGGCCATCCGCGCTGCAGCCCTCAATCCACCGCAACCCGTTTATTCCGCCGCCAAACTGCTTTGGGTACAGCGGCACGAGCCGGAAGTTTGGCAGCAGGCCCGGGTCTTCCTGGAGCCCAAGGATTACGTCAACTTCCTCCTCACGGGGCGGTTGGGCACAGAACTAACCGACGCTTCCGCCACCCTGCTTTTAGACTTGCGAACCCGCCAGTGGGCGGTGGAAGTGTGGGAGCCGTTGGGCATCCGGCCTGACTTGCTGCCGGAATTGACGGAGGCCACGGCGGTCATTGGGGAGGTCACCCCGACCGCAGCGGCGGCTACCGGCCTGGCGGCGAGCACTCCGGTGGTATCCGGAGGAGCGGATATGGCCTGCATGGCCGTAGGCAGCGGAGTGGTTTCGCCGGGCGTGGTCAGCGTGACCATCGGCACCGCCGGACATGTAACCACTTGCGCCCCCTTCGTCAGCGAGGCCGGATACAACAAAATCTATCCCATGTGCCATGCCGTTCCGGGGCAGTATTTCTGGCTGGGTTGCGTCTTCTCCGGCGGACTGTCCTTGCAGTGGTTTCGGGATGCGCTGGGGCAGTTAGAGGTGACCGCA
>DTZQ01000147.1 GCA_012961305.1 Armatimonadota bacterium
CGTCTCAATTCACCACCATAATTTTAACCGGTATTTTCATTCCGGTCAATCATGTTGAACCGGCTGAGTAGTTACCCCATTTTGAACTTTCATTTCCTCTCCCGCCGGAAAATTTCGGCCATGAGGTCAGCCTGGGCCGGAAGGGGGTCTTCCCGTCCGGCCAGTTGCGTCCGCACCCACTCCTCCAACTCGGCCCGCATCTCCGCCGCCCGTTCCGGTTCGTCCTCGATGAGGTTGACGACCTCCATCGGGTCAGCCGCGTAGTGGTACAACTCGTCCCGGCCACAGTAGGGCCACTCGAAGGCTGTCACCTCGCCGGGGTAGTGCCAGATGTACTTCCAACCTTCCCGCAGGAGACAACGCTCCCCCGTCTCTTCGGCCACCATGGACGCGGGGGGACTGACCTCCCCTCGGGCCAGGGGCAACAGGCTCCGACCGTCCAACTTGCCCTGCGGCTCCACGCCCAGCAGGTCGAGAATGGTGGGCCCGACGTCCGCCTGCTGCACAAACCCTTCCACCACTTTCCCTTCGGGAACAACCCCCGGCCGCCAGAGGACGAGGGGGATGTGGATGTTCGCCTCGTGCAGGCCCGCATGTCCGTAGAGTCCATGCTGTCCCAATTGCTCGCCGTGGTCGGCGGTGATGAGCACTGCCGTGTCGTCCAAAATGCCCGCCTCCTCCAGCGTCTGGAGCACCTCAGCAATCAGGTCATCGGTGAACCGAATTTCGCCATCATAGAGGTCAATGGAGGGCCGATGGCGGTTGAAGCGGTCGGGCGGCATGGGCACCTCCTCGGCCTCGAAGAACTCGCCTACTTTGCCCCAACCGGGCACGTACTCGTAGCCGGCCGGGGCCCTTTCCACCTTGAGGTCGGACAGGTCGCCCTTGCGGTGGCGAAACAGCGTCCAGTACTCATCGGGCTGGTTGTACGGCCCGTGCGGGTCCCAGTAGTGAACGAAGAGGAAGAACTGCTCGTCCGCGTGCTGGCGGAGCCAGGGCAGAAGGCGGGCATTTACCCAGTCGCCGGGCACGTGGTGGTGAATGGGGCGGCTGGTGCGGGTTACGTTAATGTAGAACTCGAACCCACGCACGAACTGCTTCATGTGGGAGGCGAAGTTCATCAGGTTGTCGAAGGCTGCAGTAGTGATGCCCCCGCGGTCCTGAATCATCTCCGGGATGGTGGGTATGGCATCGCTGAAGTTGATGAGGTCGGGCCAGCGAAAAGGGGTGAGGTAGAACTCATGGTTGATGGCCGCCCGGCCGGTGATGAGGGAGGTGAATCCGGGCCCAGTGGCCACCGCGCTGGCGTGGGAATCCCGAAAGAGGACTCCCTGCCGGGCCAGCCGGTCTATGGTGGGACTGGTGTCCCGAAAATAGCCGTAGCAGCCCAAATGGTCCGCCCGCAGGGTGTCAATGCAGAACCAAATTACATTCATGGTTGACCTCGCTTTCTCAAATCATTTTCGACTCGATTTCGTTTTGCCCTAAGTTCTTCTTGTTCGACCACCTAACTGGCGTACTCCAAGCAGGCTAAGACATTCTCGGGGGTGAGCGGAGGATACTCCGGCAAAACTTGTTCCACACCCATCCCCCGGCCAGGTAACTCAAAATCAGGCTTACCGGAATACGCGTGCCCTTAATGACCGGTTTACCGGGTGGTACTCTGGGATTTAATCTGCGACGATGGGTCGCTCGTCTCGTCCTTCACCTCTCGCCCTTGGGCTGTGATCGAGGCATCTTACCCCACCAGCAGATTAACGTTGACCTAATTCCAGTTCCCTACGAAGCGGCGGCGGCCCGGAAAGCCCGGGCGTTCTGGGCGGTCAGGTGCAGGTACTTTGTGCCAAACTCGATGCTTGGCTCAATCTCACTCCCCTCGTACCATTCGTTGTAACTGCAAATCAGCGCCCAGTCGGCCCCGCTCTCGCGGCCCGCCCGCCAGGTGCGCTCGTAGTAGCCCCCGTCCTCGCGCGCAACGTAAAGGCCAGGGGTGCGAATCTTGCGGTCGTCGTAGCCGGGACAAACCGTGGCTGCAAAAAGCGCGCCCTGGGCGTGGCACCGCTCCGCTACCTGGCGGTACGTGGCCAGCAAGTCGCGGCCGCTCAGGGTGATGCCGATGGGGTTGTAAGTGTGCAGGCCGTCCATTACGGCTAAGTAGTCCGGGTCGTAGGTGTCGCCCAGGAAGAAAA
This sequence comes from Armatimonadota bacterium, assembly GCA_012961305.1. Lineage (GTDB taxonomy): Bacteria > Armatimonadota > UBA10988 > UBA10988 > DTZQ01 > DTZQ01. The sequence continues at coordinate 2,190 of DTZQ01000147.1, forward strand.
CCTCGTCCCCGCCTTCCCTCAGCCGCTCCTTGACCTGCTGCCACTCATCTACGGTGTAATTCCCGACAATGTAGAGCACGAACAGCGGTTTGCCGTTGACCCTAATCCAACGTTCGTGGTCGCGGTAGCGGTTGAGTAGCGTCCGCAAATCCTCGTAGATGCGATTTACGGCTTTCTCCCGCGATTCGTCGCGCAGGCGGAAAGTCATCGCCGTTTCGTAGTAGATGGTCACGAAATCGACAGGCGCCAGCCGCATGAAGACCTCGAGCACCCGGTCGGAATAGTCCCCTATGCCCCACCAAGAAATCATGAACCCGTCAATGCCTGCGCTCTCGGCCTCTCGCAATTGCCGCCGCACCGTGTCCTCTGACAGGGAATCGAAGACGCCATCCAGGGGATAGTGCGCAGCCGTGATGTTGCGCCGGCCGCCGTAGACCCTATCCGCGTCGTAGGCGTCGCTTTTCCAACCCCGCCATTGGCCCGCCGGCCCCCAAGGCGTGCCGTACCAGACGTAGTGAAATGCCAACACTCGCCGGCCAAAATTCATGGTCGCTTGCTCCTTTCCCTCCATATCGAAAACCTGCGGCGCAAAGCCGCATTTCGTCCCTGGCTTGAGCCCGGCTGAGGTTCGCCCACGAACAGGCCGTTACCCCCCGCGCCCACGTAAAGCCGTCCGGGGACAAACGGGTCCAAAGCCAGGGCTTCCATCTCGAAGTTCATCAGCCCCTCCCGGCTCAGCGGCACCCAGGTGGCTCCACCATCGGTGCTGCGGTACACCCCAGGCGGCGGGGCCGCCTCGTCCCACCAGCCGGGCCACAGATGAGCCGAGTTCGCCACATACACGGCCGAATTGGTCGGCGCAATGGCGATGGCCTTGACGAAGGTCTTGGGAAACACGCACCGCCAGGACTTCCCTCCGTCTTCGCTCTTGAACAGTCCGCCTAAGTAGCCAGTGTAGAGCGCAACTGGGTCTCGGGGGTCCAGGGCCAGAGGCGCGGGGGAGAAGTTGTGGTCGGAGGTCGGCAATCCCCGTTTGGCCGGCTGCCAGGTGAGGCCCCCATCCTCGCTGCGGTAAACGCCTTTCTCCCAGTCCCGCAGGTAAACGGTAGCGGGATGGCGCGGGTTGACGGCGATGGCTGAAGGCTGGGACAGGTCGAGGGCCACGAACTGCCAATGGGCTCCTGCGTCCGTGGTTTTGTAAAGGCCGCCTCCCTTGCCGCGCATTACCGCGTACACGGTTTCCGGGTCTGCGGGGTCAATGGCTAAGGCCACCGCTTTTCCACGTGCCAGTTGGCCCAGTACTCGCTTCCAGGTCTTTCCCTCGTCCTTGCTCTTCCACACCTGGCCCTCGCCGCCCAAGTAGAGAACGGTGGTTCCGTCGTCGTGCCTGCTCAAGGCCAGACTCGAAGGCCAGCCGGTTGTCCCGCTCCCGCAGTAGCGCATGGTCTTTCCGCCGTCTTCGCTCTTGAACAGGCCCCGTTCACCATAGCCGGCGTAAACCACACCGGGCCGCGTCGGGTCGCACAGAATGCACCTCACGGGGGCCGTTTCCAGTCCCCGCGACTTAGCCTGCCAGGTTTTCCCTCCGTCCTCGCTCCGCCAGAGGCCAAAGCCGCTGGTGTAGTAAACCCGGTCGGGATTCTGGGGGTCTACGGCGATGGAATTCTTGCTGGGGAAGAAGCCCCACCAGTTGACGGCGCCCGGATAGCAGTATTCGCCGGGAGCAGAAGAACAGTCCCGCCATATGTCCTCAGGTATCTTGTGCCAGGTCCTGCCCCCGTCGGTCGTCCGGTAGAGGTTGGTGAAGCGGGTGACGGGCGGGCGATAGTCCTGTTCGCTGGAGGTGAGGTAGAGGATGTCCGGGTTCTGGGGGTTAATGGCCAGGGCTTTGTAGCGGCGGTTGCCGTGGCCGGGGATGAGGCCGTTGTTCACCGGCTCCCAGGTCTCCCCGCCGTCGGCGCTTTTGTACACCCCCTTGTCCCAGCAGGCGGCGTAGAGGACCTCCGGGTTCTGGGGATTGATGACCAAAGCCTGCACGTCTAAGTCCGCGAGGAGGGCCTTCCAGGTCTCCCCACCGTCGAGGCTGCGGAAAAGGCCCCCACGGCTCTCCCAGGGCTTGCCCGGATAGGCTTTCGCGGCTGCGACGTACACCACCTCGGGATTGTCCGGACGGAGGGCGACCGTGGTAATGAACTTATTGGCGAGCCCCTTGTAGGCCCAGGTGCGGCCCCCGTCCAGGCTCTTGAATACCCCTTCGTAGGCGGTGCCGGCGAGCATCACCTCCGGGTGCTGCGGGTTAATCACCAGCACGTTTCCCTCCTGCCGCGTCAACCCGTGCCCACAGAAGCGAATCTGCTCGCTGAGCACCTCCCAACTTTCGCCCCCGTCGGTGCTGCGGAGCACGCCCCCGTGCCCTTCTGGCGGCTGGGGTTGGTCCCGTCCGAAGTTGCAACCGACCGCCGCGAAAATGAGGTTGGGGTCGCGCGGATGCAGGGCCAAGGCCGCCACTGATTGGTGAGTGCTCACCTCGATGAGGCCTTGATTGATGATGCGCCAATGGTCGCCGTAGTCGGTGCTTTTGAAGATGCCGCCGATGTCGGAACAGAGATAAACCACGTTCGGGCTTCGGGGGTCA
>DTZQ01000148.1 GCA_012961305.1 Armatimonadota bacterium
CCCCCGCGTGCGGCCTCCCCTTTCTTCCCCCCGCGTGCGGGGGGATAGAGGGGGGGGCATCCTGCATCCTGCAACTGCCGAGTTGCCCAATCCTCACCCTGCTTAAGCCCATCAGCCAAATTTTTTAAGTTTTTTCTTGGCGAAGGAGGAAAACCTCGTCCCCCGGCGAATAGATAAAACCGTCCCCTCGTGGTGAGGATATTAGGCTGTTCACGGGGAGGAGTAAACCAGCACGCCATCCCGTTTGTTCTGCCCACGTAGTTTTAGTTCCTTATCTCCCGCCGGAGGTTGCGGCGGAAAAATTGCTGTGTCTCGTGCTGCGCATGGGATACAGTAGAAATGTGTTCAAAGGAGGAGTGGAATCGTGTTTACTACTGCCGGAAGTGTCAAAGTAAGTGCAGGTTTACGTCTTGTTGCGCTGGTAGGGGTATTGGGCCTCCTGGCTGGCCTGGGCTGTGGGCCGGTAAGGGTCTGGCCCGAAAAGAAGCCTCCGCCGGAACGGGTGCCCGAATTGGTAGGTAAGGTTGTCCACGCGGAAACTAAAGCCGGCTTGCCCGAGGTGAGGGTCACGGCTAAGAAAGAGGGGCAAACGGTTGCGGAGGCGCAAACAGATGCTGAGGGGTTTTACCGAATGACCTTGGCTGTGGGCCGGTACGCTATTACCGCCTTCAAGTCCGGGTTCATTGCCCAGACGGTCACCGCCGAAGTCCTCAAAGACTCCGCCTCGGTGCCCACCATGGAATTGGTTGAGGTAACCAAACTGCCGGAGGCCAAGACCGAAACGGTGCAGGCAGAGGCGCCGCAGCCGCAAGTAGTGGTGGCTCCCAAGGAGGAGGTTATTGACCAGCAGCCGGTAGTCCAGAACTACCAGGTGGAAATCCCGCCTGAGACCAAGGTTATTGTTGAGGGCGTGGAGGTGCCTGAAGCCACAGTCATCGCCGCCCCCATGGACCCGGAGGATGTACTTCCTCCGCCCCAGACCGTCACTGTGCCTCCTACGGAAGATGTAGAGGAGGCCGAAGGTGAGGCGGTTGTTGCGGTGATGGACGTGGAGTTGGAAGAAGGAGTGGGGCAATTCAGTAAGCCGGTAACTTTGACCCTGCCCCTCCCGGTTCCAGCGCCTCCCGAGGCTGAGGTGCCGTTGAAACGCCTGGACCCAGCAACTGGGCAATGGGAAGACGTTGGCGTGGCCCGCACGGACCCGGAGGGGAAGCGAGCCACGGCGGAGACAACCCAAACGGGGGTGTTCGCGGTAGTGCCCCGTTACACTTTGGACTCCGTGGTGGAGGAAATCCAGACAGTTAGGGAGAAAAGGGTTCCCCTGCTGCCCGGTGTCGCCCGCGTTACCGAGCGTTTCACCCCGGAGGTGGTGGAGTTCGAAATACCCCCAGGGGTAGGAGAAACTTACTTGCTTTCCCTGTTGCGGCAGCAGTTGGGCCTGCCCTTTGGAGAGGAAAGGGAGTTCGTTTTTCCCATCGGCCAAAATGTGGGTCTGACTCGGCAGGTGTTCCGATGCGAATTCATTATCGAGGTGGTGGAAGTAGTCCGGAAAGTGCATATCATTTGGCAGTGGAACGGAATGACCACTGAAATCACAATTCGAATCCGTTACCGTATTATACGAGTGAAAGGAGTGGAGTGTATCCTCATCACCGGCGCCGTAGGGCAAGGGGAGTAGCCTTCAGAGGAACAGACGTTTCCATGAAATGGATGTGCCTTCTGATGGGTGGGGTCGTTCTACTGACGGCGAAGCCCGCCAGAAGCGGTGAATCTGCGGCCAGGCCAAGACTTTGGGGAACGATTGTGTATTTGGCGGGGGAAAAGGCCACCCTCACCCTGGGCCAAGCTCAAGGGGTGAAAGTTGGTGACCAGTTGTTTGTCCTCCGGGAGGGACGTATAGTAGGTACTGTACGTTTGACCCAGGTCGGTGAACGTCGGTCGCAAGCCGTTGTTGTTTCCCAACGTTCCCCGGAACGAGTGCGAGTGGGAGATACCGTCACTAATCGTCCTCCCTCATTTCTCCCCCGCCACCGCCCCCTTCCGGCCCAGAAGGGGAAACTTTTAGGTTACGTTACCCGGGTGGGTGAGGCTTGCCTTGGGGTCACGGTTCGCCACCCTCTGCAGGTGGGGCAAAAGGTACACCTCCTCTGGCCCGAGGGGACGGGCTTGGCAGCCGAGGTCGTGAAAGTAAAGGGAGCGCAGGCCGAAATAAAGTTGACCGTCCCTCTGCCGCGGGGGATGGTAACCGTGGGCTTGCCGGTAATGGCTGGCCCGCCTTCTCGTCCCCTCACGGTGTCTCCCCTCGTTCCTTCGCTGCCCGTTTCGGCGGCAGAAACCCCCGGAGTGCAGAAGCCAGGCTTCCGTCCCCCCAATAGGGGCTATCTCTCCCGCCTGCGCGGAGCGGAGGCGGAGATGTATTTGCCCCCCGGCCACGGCCTGTACCCCGGCGCGGTCTTGCCCGTAGTCCGTGACCGGGAGCCAGTGGGTTACCTTCGTCTGACCGAAGTGGGCCCCCGCCGGGCGCAAGGGGTGCTGACTGCGGCTCCCACCGGCCGCCAGCCGCGAGCCGGGGATGCGGTGCTTCTTCGTCCCACTCGCCCGCCTACCCAGATAGTTTGGCCTCCCCGTGAACCTGGCCCTGCCTCTGGCCTTTCCCTGGAGGGCTTCACCGGTCTGCTGACCATTCCTGTAGCCGAGGTCACCCCGGAGGGCAGGATACGTTTCGCCTACAGCAACTCCATCGCCGCGGAGGCCGATTTCCTTCGAGGAGGACGTACCGAGGACAATTATGCCTTCAGCCTCGGATTCCTCCCCGGTCTGGAAATCGGGGGGCGCATGACTAAGGCAGGTTTAGACCTCTCGGCCAACGCCCAGTACTGCTGGAAACCGAAAGGGTTGGGTCAACTCGCAATAGCCATCGGAGCCCAGGACATAACTGGCACTCAGCAGTTGAAGGCCAACTACATAGTTGCCACCCAAAGTTGGGGGCGTACTCAAGTTACCCTGGGCTACGGTACTGACCGCCTGGATGGACCTTTCCTCGGTCTGGAAACTCGTATATCTTCAGACTTGCATTTGCTGGCCGAGCACGTTGGCCACCAGTACAACCTGGCCCTGCGGTTTCGTCCTCGCCCGTCCTGGCAGGTGAATGTGGGCCCGTTGGCCGGACGGGAGTTCTGTCTGGGATTCAGTTACGACCTGCCCCTGGGTTTCCGGCCCCGACCGTCTGGGCCTCTGGTCTTCCCCCCCTCCCCTACCCTTTCGCCGGAGGAAGGCCGACGCCACCTGACGGCTGCCCTACAAGCCGAGGGGTTGGAAAACTTGCGCGTGGGACCAGCCTCCGCCCCCCGGTGGAGGATTGAGTACGAAAACCGACGGTTCCTCCGCAGCGAATTAGAGGCTCTGGGCCGGGTGCTGGCAGCCGCGGCGGCCTATGCTCCCTCGTCGGTGCAACGGATAAGAGTTGTGGTTAAACGACGGGATGTGCCCGTGCTGGTTGTCACCGTACCTTTGGCTGACTATCGCGCTTTCCTGGCTGGGAGGTTGGCCCCGAAGACCTTTGCCCAGCGACTTGAAGTGGATTTCGGGGGTAAGGATTGTTCCCGGAGTACCCCGTCCCCGTTGCTCAACCGTAGTAGAGGTCGAACCGATGTAGTGCTCCGACCCAGTATAGGGGTGGAAATTGCCGAATTTGGCCTGCTGTTAAGCGAGCGCCTCTTGCCGGAAGTGGAAATTCAGGGGGGGCGGGGTCTGCTGGCCCGCTTGCGGGCAGAGGTGCCAATAGACGATGACATCACTAACCGGCGCACAACGCGGCTCCAGCAGGCACTTTTGAGCCTGGCCTATCGGGTGCCGACCCTGGGCCTGGGCCAGACGACTGCTGGGCGCCTGAGCCCACACCGCTATGGCGTGGTTACTGAACTGGGCCGACTTCTGCCCGGCGGTCATGGTTACGCTCAACTGCAGGTGGCGTTGTTTGGGGACTCCCCCTCCGAGGTTCGCCGTCTCAGCCTGGTGGCAGCCTATGATTATTATCTGCCCCGCTGGGACGCTTACGCCCGCGTGTGGGTGGGCAAGTTTCGGGAAGGGGACTTCGGCTACGCTTGTGACCTAACCCGGCTGTTTGGCACCACGGAAATCGGCTTCTTTTTTCGCCGCACGGAACATGGCCGGCTGGTCGGAATGCGGTTGGGTCTGCCCTTAGCCCCCCCGGCTTTTGCTCCCCCCCACCGATTGCGCCTGCGCCACAGCGACTACTTCGACTTCAGCATTGCCACCACGCTCCAGCGCCCCAACATCATTCGCGAGGACATCGGCAACCTGGTGCGCACGGGTCAGGAACTCGACCGGGCGTTCTTCGATCGGGGACGCCTGCGGGCGAGTTACCTGCGGGCGCATGTGTTGCAATTGAAGGCGGTCGCCGAATCGTGGGCAAGGCAGCGGTTGCCCGCTGCGCTTTCCCCTTCGGCGGTCGAGGCCTATTGAGCACGGAGGAAAAGAACCATGAACGGAAAACTAATGGGATTTCTTTTGGTTGTACTGGGGTTGACAATTTACGGATGTGGCGGGGGAGGCGAAGGCAAGGAAGTCAGCCTCACCAATGAGCAAATCGAATCCCGCTTTGTCAGTCTGTTCGAGGGATTTTCCGCTGACCAGCGGGAGGTGGAGAATTTCGTCTTCATCCCCACCCGCAGTCCCCGTACAGAGGTGCAGGATGAGACCCGCCCCGATGGCACTCAAGTCCACACGGAAATTGATTATGACAACGGTACAGACATTGAACTGCGGCGAACCCTTACCTATCCCGATGGGAGTCGGCTGATGTTAAGAGGGGTGCGAGCATCCATTACCCCAGAACTGGAAATTACTACGGTAACCATTCAATTCTACAATTCCCAAGGCCAATTGGTCACCACCACAGCGCAGTGGGTTACCATTTACACCCAGAACACCGAGGCGCGCGAGGACGACAAAGTCGTGGTCACGGGTACCACGACTTGGGCGGTGGATGGAAGCAGGAAGATTTTCACCCAGACCTTCTTCCCGGACGGCCACGACGAACTCTCCTACACCGACCGCGACGGTACCCAATGCACGCAACGCACCGAGGCCCCGGACGAGCAGGGCAACCGGGCCTTTTCCGGGCAGTGCACGGAACCGGATGGGGTTCGACGGACGTTCAGCGGCACCTGGGGACGGGACCGGAAAAGCCTACACTGGCACTCCGATTCGTCCACTGGCTTACATGAGGACTTCAACCTGAATGAGGACCGCTCCGGCGATTACACGCTCAAACACGACACCCGCCTGTTGGTTTCGGTGACCTGGAACAGCGAAGGGGAAGCCACTTTGCGGTTCGCCGACGGAACCGAGAAGCCGGTGGACTTGTTCTAAAAACTCATTGGCTTTCTTTTCTGACCCCAGCCCAGATAGGTCACCGTGAGGTCATCTGTCAAATGGAGCGTGGGAGGACTGGTACTCCGGTCGCGGCCCAGACCGCGCATATCCTGCACGGTTATCCCGCACGTGGTCAGCAGTTCCCGCAGTCGTTCCGGCGGAATGAAGCGGTGGAAGTCATGCAGGCCCGGGGGCAGTCGCTGGTGAACGTATTCCGCCTCCCAAATTATCTCTTTGAAGGCTTCCAGAGTCTGGTTGTAGGTTAGCCAGAAGAAGAACCCTCCCGGCTTGAGGGCCTTGGCACAAGCAGCAAGGGTTTGCGGCAGGTCGTCCACGTGTTCCAAAACGTGAAAAGCGCATATTATCTCGAACTCCTCAGCAAACTCGAGGCTCTCCGCGAAGCCCTGAGCGTATTCTATTTCCAACCCCTGCCCCCGGGCGTGGGCATCGGCTCGGTGCAAGGAACGCACAGACGGGTCCACACCCACCACCTTTGCTCCGGCCCGGGCGGCGGCCTCGGCAAAAATACCCCCGCCGCAGCCCACATCTAACACCCGTTTGCCGTTCAATTCTACCACCTCTTGCACATACTGCAACCGCAACGGGTTAAGCCGGTGCAGTCCCGCCAGGGGACTGTACGGCTCCCACCACAGCCCTGGCAGACGCCGAACCAGTTCCTCATACTTTCGATGCTCCGCCAAATGGTACAGCGGTTTTAGAACTTCGGTTAAACTAATCTGAGACATGATGAACTCCCAACCAACCGCCCTCAATATGGCAGTTGCAAGTGCGGCCAAGAACGTCCTATATTTTGCACCGCCGCGCCCCAGGCCAGCAGCACCAGCAATCCTACTGCCACGACGGCTCCGTTGAGTCCTACCCTTTGCCACCGTCCCGGCTGTCGGGCAAACACGGTCGGCGTGAGCAACAGCGTCAACAACATTCCAGTGAGCAGTCCTCCTAAATGGGCATAGTTGTCAAGGTGACGATTGACCAAGCCGTAAAAGAGGTTAAACGCCACCCAGGGTACTAAACTGGCCCCGAAATAGCGCCGGAACGGGACTGGAATGCGCTTCCGGTAGCGATAGCCAAACACCACCCCTGCCCCCAAAAGGCCGAAAATGGCCCCTGAGGCTCCAGCGGAAACATTTTCCGAACCCAGTAAACTTCCCACACTACCCCCTATCCCGGCGACGAAATACAGCAGCACATATGGCCGCCAACCGTATAGGTTCTCCAAGGGTGAACCCAAAACGTACAGCGCGTAAGAGTTAAACAGCAGGTGTATTACCCCAATATGCAGGAAAAGGGGCATAATTAGCCGCCACCACTCCCCCGCCCGAATCAGGGAATTGACCTTCGCGCCAAAGGCCACTAATACCTCTACATTGGTTGACCCTCCCGCCACCGTCATCGTCATCCACACCAGCACATTGACGGCCAAAAGGACATAAGTCACCACCGGTGGCTGAGTCAAACGGCGCAGGAAAAGGAAATCAGCCAGGGCTCGCCCTGGTTCCCATTCTTCGCCGCTCTGTCCCTCGGTAAACATAGTTCTACATCCCTTAACCCCCAGTATAACACATTCGCCTTGGGCGGTCAAGTCTCACCAAGATTTGCTTTCCTCGGTTGCCAAACTTCGGGGCCTGTGGTATAATGTAAAGTGGGCATTAACCAGTTAGCCCTCAACCAAGTGAAAGTTAAAGGTTAGAAGGCAGAAGTTGGGAGGTAAAGGATGAAAAAAGGAATCCATCCCGAATATGTCGAAGCCACGGTTATTTGCGCCTGTGGCAATACCTTCAAAACCCGTTCGACCAAACCGGAACTGCGCATTGAGGTATGTTCCCAGTGCCATCCGTTCTTCACCGGGCGGCAGCACATCGTAGACACGGAAGGGCGCGTAGAACGGTTTCTGAGCAAATACCGGCTAAAGAGGCCGGCCCCAAGGAGAACCCGCCCCAAAGGAGCCTGAGCACAATTTGAAATCTCAAATTGCAGAGGTATTTGTTTGCCGCCGAGACGCGGAGAAAACTTGGGCAATCTTCACCAGTGCTGAGGACTGAGTGCTGACCCCTCGCTTAGGGGTTGGTACTTACGACTCAGTCCCTTTTCCCAGTTGCCCAGTTTCCCCATCCCCTCGAGGTCCTCTGTGTCTCTGCGGTGCACTCCAGACCCGGTAAACCAGAACCGTAAGGATAAGGGCAATTTATGAGCGAAGAAATCGCCTATGGCGGTTTGGCGGTAATTGAGGGGGTGATGATTCGCAGTCCGCGTTACTGGGCCCTGGCTTGTCGCTTGTCCAGTGGGGATATTGATGTGCACACCGAACCAGTGCGCGGGCCGCTGCAAAGGCATCCCTGGGTGAAGAAAATCCCTCTGGTGCGGGGTTTATGCGGCCTTTGGGAACTGCTGATAACCGCTTGGAAGGCCTTGGAACGCTCAGGGAACTTGGCTTTAGAGGAAACCGGTCAGCAACTTGGAAGCGGGCTAATGGCCCTGAACATCGTGCTTGCCCTGGCTATTGGCCTGGGGCTTTTCATCGTTGCCCCCAATTTGCTGGCCGATTTCCTCAAGCGGTGGCTGGGCGACCATCCTTTGCTGCTGAACTTGGTAGAGGGCCTGGTGCGGTTTGCCCTTTTCCTCGGTTACCTGTGGGGGGTAGCCCAACTGCCGGACATAAGGCGCGTGTTTGCCTACCATGGAGCAGAGCACAAAGTGGTCAATGCCTTCGAGCAGGGAGAAGCCCTGACCCGGGAAAATGTACGTTGGCACCGCACCCTTCACCAGCGCTGTGGGACAACTTTTGTCTTCCTCGTGTTAACTCTGAAAATTTTTGCCTTTGCCCTGCTGCCTTGGACCTCAGAATGGTACTGGCGGGTGTTGATGCGGGTGGCTTTGGTGCCCTTGGTGGTGGGCGTGGCCTTTGAACTCATTTACCTGACCAACAAGCACCGCCAGACCCGGTGGGCCCAAGTTTTAGTAGCACCGGGCTTGTGGATGCAGCGCCTTACGGCTCAGGAGCCTACCGACGACATGTTGGAAGTAGCCCTGGTGGCTTTCCACGCCGCGCGCCGGGCGGAGGAAACCGGGGAATTAACCTGTGAGGTGCTGCCCGGCCAGACCGCGGGTTGAGGCCCTTTGGACTCAGAGGCTTTAGCCGCGTCTATGAGGGCCCTGAAGTGCCTGACTCCCAAGAAGAGGAGCAACCATGCTGGACCGACTGGCTGAATTAGAGCAGCGTTATCAGGAACTGGAAGCGGAAATGGCCCGGCCGGAGGTCTATTCCGACCCCGACCGGCTGCGGGAAATGGCGAAGGAATATGCCTCCTTAGAGGAGATTGTTTCTGTCTTTCGAGAGTACCGCAAACTACAGGAGCAGTTACAGGAAGCACAGGAGATATTGCAGGGGAGCGATGATTCAGAATTGCGGACCTTGGCCGAGGAGGAAATTGCCGCCCTGAAACCGCAGGTGGAGGCTTTAAACCGGAAGTTGCGGTTGCTGCTGCTGCCCAAGGACCCTTTGGATGAAAAGAACGTCATTGTGGAAATTCGGGCAGGGACAGGGGGAGAAGAAGCGGCGCTGTTTGCGGCTGATTTGCTGCGCATGTACACCCGCTATGCTGAACGACAGGGCTGGAAATTGGACTTCATTTCCTCGACCCCCTCGGACTTGGGGGGATTTAAGGAGGTAATTTTTGCGGTGGAAGGCAAGGGTGCCTACAGCAAACTGAAGTACGAGAGTGGCCCCCACCGAGTCCAACGCGTGCCGGTCACCGAATCCAGCGGACGCATTCACCCCTCCGCGGCTACGGTTGCCGTGCTGCCGGAAGCCGATGAAATTGACCTTGAGATTAACCCCAACGATTTGGAATGGGAGACCTTCCTCAGTTCCAGTCCGGGCGGCCAGCACATGCAGAAGAACGAAACAGCGGTACGAGTGCGCCATAAGCCCACCGGTTTGGTGGTCGAATGCCAGGACGAACGTTCCCAGCACCGAAACCGGGAGAAAGCCCTGCGAGTCTTACGTTCGCGGCTGTATGAGAGGGAGAAACGCCGCCAGCAGGAGGAAATAGACGCCGTCCGTCGCTCGCAAGTGCGCCGTGGTGACCGCAGTGAGAAAATTCGCACCTACAACTTCCCCCAAAACCGGGTTACTGACCATCGGATTAACTTGACCCTGTACCAACTGGAGGAAATCCTGGACGGGGAATTGAACCCCCTCCTCGAGGCTCTTATGGAAGCGGAGCAAGAAGAAAGGTTGGCAGCCTTGAGCGCAGGGGGAAAATTGGGGGAGCGGAAGCAAGGCTTCGGCCGCCCTTAGGGGAAGAAAATGAACGTGAAACCGCCAACCGTAGCGACTTTCAGCCCAGAGGAGTCAACCCGGAAGGGTTCTGTACCCACCGAAAAGGAAGTACCCCGTACAGTCCTGGCGGCCTTGGAATGGGCGGAGGCGAAACTGGCAGCCCACGGGGTGGACAATCCCCAAGTCAACGCGGAACTCCTGCTGCGCCATTTCCTGCGCCTGCGACGCCCGGAACTGTACCTCCATCCGGAACGCCCTCTTACCCAAGAGCAGGTTGCCACCCTGGCCACTGCCGTAGCCCGTCGCTGCCAGCGGGAGCCTCTGGCTTACATTACGGGCACTCAGGAGTTCATGGGCTTGGAACTGAAGGTGGATGGCCGGGCCCTGGTGCCCCGCTTCGACACAGAAGTACTGGTGGAGCAGTTGCTGGAACGCTTGAGCCGTAGGCGCGGCCGGGTGCTGGTGGCCGACATCGGTACTGGCTGCGGAGCCATTGCGGTGAGTCTGGCCGTGTATCTGCCCCACTGCGTTGTGTATGCCACGGACATCTCCCCAGGGGCCCTTTCCCTGGCCGCAGAAAATGCCCGGCGGTTTCGCGTCAGCCGGCGAGTGAAGTTGCTGTCAGGCGATTTATTTGAACCCCTGCGCCGAATGGGTCTGCAGGGGCGTTTAAGTGCTATCGCCGCCAACTTGCCCTACGTACCTTCGGACCTAATTCCTACCCTGCAGCCAGAAGTCAGCCGCTATGAACCGCGCCTGGCCTTGGACGGAGGGATAGATGGCCTGGATTTCATCCGCCGCATCGCCGCCGAAGCCCATCTGTTCCTGCAGCCTGATGGCTTTGTGGCTTGCGAGTTCGCCGCCTATCAAGCCGAACTGGTACGGGAGATTTTCACCCTCTCCCCCGTCCTGCGCATAAGCGAAATTGTGAAGGACTACAACGGGCTGGAACGGGTCGCCATTGCCGACCGCCGTGGGTGGGGGATGGTGGAAGGGGTCTATGAGTTGGAGGAGGTATAAGTGAAAAGGCTGAAAGTCAATCCGCAAACGCCGGAGCCGGAGGTGATTGCCCAGGCAGTAGAGGCCCTAAAGCAGGGGAAATTGGTAATTTTCCCCACGGAAACGGTGTACGGTTTGGGAGCAGATGGCCTCAATTCCGCCGCAGTGCGGCGCGTGTATGAGGTCAAAGGTCGCCCCTTTACCCGGCCCTTGCCCCTGCTAATTGAGGATTTGGCGGCTGCTCGTCGCCTGGGCCGCACCTGGCCGGAGGCGGCAGAACGCCTGGGCCGCACCTTCTGGCCAGGCCCCTTGACCATTGTAGTGCCCGCAGCGTCTCACCTTCCGGCAGCGCTAACGGCCGGCGGGGACACCGTTGGTTTGCGCTGTCCCGACCATCCCGTGCCCCTGGCTCTGCTGTCTGGTTTGGGCAAACCTTTAGCCGCCCCCAGTGCCAATCTGTCGGGCCATCCCAGTCCCACTACGGCGGCCCAGGCCGCCCGTGATTTGGCCCCTCAGGTGGCGGTGGTTTTGGACGGAGGGACCACCAACTTGGGCTTGGCTTCCACGGTGGTGGACGTTACCCACCGACCTTTCCGCCTCTTACGAGAGGGCAGTATCTCGCGGGAACAATTGATGCAGGTTTTGGAAGAAGAAGTGGTAATGGCAGGGAGCAATCCATGAACTTGCGACACGTCCTGCTGTTGTTGGGAGTGGCGTTGATTGTGCTCTCCGTGGCCGCGGGTCAGCCGATTGTGGATGACTTGGTTAAAACCTTTCTGGCTGCCCGTTTGGTGGAAAGAGCCCGTGAACACTTGATAGCCCGCGAATGGGACGCTGCCGCTCAAGCTCTAAGTCAGGCTGTTCACTGCCGCCCAGAGGATAAAACTTTCCAACTTGAAGTGCGAACCCTTTTGTCAGAGATTTTGGTGCAGCAAAAACGTTGGCAGGAAGGGGCCAAGGTTTTGGAAGGGGCCCTCCAAGCGGGAGGCGAAGATAATTGGATTATCCGCAGTCGGTTGGCTTACTGTTATGCAAAATTGGGACGCTTGGCCCAAGCAGAGCGTCTGTACCAAGAGAACCTGCAAAAGTTCCCCGACAATCCAGAGGTCTACAACGAACTGGGATATTTTTACGCCGAGCGGGGCATCCATTTGAACAAGGCCCTGGCACTCATTCAGAAAGCCCTACGGCAAAAACCTTACGCCGGACATATAGTGGACAGCCTCGGCTGGGTCTATTACCAAAAGGGTCGTTTGGAGGAAGCGGAGCAGGAACTGGAGCGGGCTGCAACCCTTACGGCCAACCAGCCCAACGCGGAGATTTTGTACCATCTGGCGGTGGTGTACGCGGCGCGCAAGAAGGTTGAGCAGGCCCGGGAAAAGTTGCAGGAGGCCCTGAAATTGGAACCCGATTACGCCGAGGCCCAGGCCCTATGGGAGCAACTGAGATGACCCTGGGCTTGAGGAGGCGGAGGCCAATGGCCCCAATTTGAAATCTCCCCTGACCAGCCTGGAGGACTCGCAAGGCGGGCAGGAGAAAATGA
>DTZQ01000149.1 GCA_012961305.1 Armatimonadota bacterium
GGGGCAGAGTAAAGGAGGCATCCAGGGTTCCCCGCCCATTGGTGCGGCCGGTGAGGGGGGTGGCCAGACAGCCATCGGGCCCAATGCGTTTGACGAAGGGTTCCCCTTCGCCGTAAATGGAAATCTCCACCTGGTCGCCCGGCGCTAAGCGATACTCATCCACCTGGGCCAGCAGGAAAGCCCCGGCCGGGCACAAGGTCAGCAGGAGCAAGAGGAAACGGAGAACGGATGGTCGTCTCATGATTTTCTCCCCAGGGAGGGTGGATGCAGGCGCAAAAGGGACGCTTCCGGCGGGCACCACAGACGGACGGGGATGGTACTGGTGCCCAGGCCCCGGCTGATGTACATTTGGGTTCCCTCCCGGCTGAACAGGCCCGCTGCGTAGTGGCGGCTCAGCCGGACCACATTGGCGTGCAAGGCTCCCAGCCCCGGCAGACATATTTGCCCTCCGTGGGTGTGGCCACAGAGCATCAAATCCACTTTCGTGGCGCAGGCTTCGGGGAAGGCATCCGGAGTATGGGCCAACAGGACTTTGAAGTCCTCTGGCGGCACGTCCCGCAAAGTCTCGGCTACGGCAAAAGGACGTTGGGCGAGCAGGTCCTCGGGCAACAGCATGTCCACTCCGGCCAGCCACAGGGTAGCCTCGCCCAGGGATAGGGCTATCCGCTCATTGATGAGCACCCGCACCCCTGCTTCCTCCAGAGCCCCGATGAGCCGCTCGGTGCTCAGATGTCGCGCATAATCGTTGTTGCCCAAAACGGCATACTTACCGTACCGGGCGGTAAAGGGAGCAATGGCCTGCACACAGGCGGGAATGGCCGCGTCATGATTGGCAAAATCGCCAGTAAAAGCAATCACATCCGGGGTTGGGATGACTTCGGCTAAGGCTGCCACCTGCCGCTCGATACGCCCCAAGCGGTGGGTATGGAAATCGGACAAGTGCAAAAAGGTCAACCCGTCCCAGGCCGGCGGCAGACGCGGCAAAGTCAGGTCCACCTCCTGCAAGGAAATTCGGCCCGGTTCGTACCACAGTCCGTAGTAGCCCAGCAGGGCCACTGCCACGCCGCCCACAATGGCCAGAAGGTCCTGCAAAATTACCTCTCGCTCGTGGTCACCACCGTGCGCAGATAAGCCCCTATTTTCGGCCCCACTTCTGGGTCGCGCAGGGCCATGTCAATGAAGGCCCGATAGTAGGTGACAAAGTTCCCAATATCGTAGCGAATTTCATCCGGCGCTAAACGCACACACCAAACGGGGTAACCTTCCCGCAGCAGCAGACGAATGGCATCGGTCAACTGCAGTTCTCCCCCTACTCCGGGCCCAATGCGCCGAATCATGTCGAAAATTACCGCCTCGAAAACGTATCGGGAGGCGACGGCAAAGTGGCTGGGAGCCTCCTGTGGGGAAGGTTTTTCAATAATATCCACAATTTCAAACACCCCCTCGGTTTCCGCCTTGGGAGCAACGATGCCGTACTTCTTCACCTCCTCCGGGCGTACCGGTTCCACCGCAATGGTCGCCGCGGCTCCGATAGCACGATGGGCCTCTATGAGCCGCTTAACCAGAGGTACTCCCTGAGGAGTGTAGATGATGGTGTCACCCAGAGCCACTACAAAAGGCTCCTTCCCCACGAAGGCACTTCCGTGCAGTACCGCGTCGGCCAGACCGGCCTGGCGCCGCTGCCGCACGTAGAACAGATGCCGGTTCAAATCCCGGCCCCGAAAAACGTCATTGCTCAGGAACGGTTCCGTTTCTAAATCCGCACCATGGTTCAAATCAAAATGGTCTTCAATGGCTCGCTTGTACCAGCCGGTAATGATGATAATGTCCTCCAATCCGGCCGTGAAGAGTTCCTCCACCACGTATTGAATGGTCGGTTTACGCCCGACTGGTAGCATTTCCTTGGGCTGAGATTTGGTGGCCGGCCGCAACCGCGTTCCCCGGCCGGCCGCCGGAATAACGGCTTTGGTAACGGGGGCGTGCTGCACGTTCCGGTGTTCGCTCGCGTGCATGTTGCAGTTTGGCTCCTTTGGTCAAGCAAGAACAAGCCGTTCCACAGGATTTACCCCAAGGGAAGATGTCCCCTTTAGAACCTGCTTCAACGACCGGCTGCTCGTAGACCGACCGCTTTTTGCCTGACCGGGGA
>DTZQ01000150.1 GCA_012961305.1 Armatimonadota bacterium
TTCCAGTTGCTCCTGGTTCTTGATTTCCTTTCTCACGTTATCTCTCCTCCTGGTTAAGGGTTTCTCTGGTTTTAGACAACCCTTTTTCCAATTAGTTGCGTGCTATACTATAATAGCCATGTCGGCCGCCGGAAGGTTGAAGCGGGCACATAACGCGGCTTTAGCCGGTCAAAACGTACTTTCGTCGTCTGAACTCGCTAAAGCGCTGACTCCCAATGTTATCCTAAGGACAACCGGTAAACCTGAGGAAAAACCTAACCTGCCTTCCCGGCCAAGGGGGTCAGTACCTCCTCTGGAGCACCATGTTGCCGGGCGAAGGCTAAGAACCCCTCCAGTAAACGCCGGGCCTGGTCGGGATGCCCGGCCAGCAAGTTGCGCTGCTGGTGGGGGTCGTCGGGGAGGTAGTAGAGTTCGCTGGGCCGCTCGCCCCCATAGAAGACCAGGCTCCATTTGCCGTCGGTGACGCTCAGGGATTGTCGTTCCCGCAACTGGGGGGTCAGTTTGGGGGCACAGGGGGCCAGGGCTCGGATTTTGCGCTTCTCCCCCCGCAACAGCGGCAGCAGGGAGCGCCCGTGCAGTTCCGTCAGGCCCTTTCCTCCGGCGGCCTCCAAAATCGTCGCCGCCACCTCGGGCAGTTGCACCAACGCCCGACAGCGCCGTCCTCCGCGCAAATGGGGATGGTAGAGCAGCAGCGGAATACGGCAGGTCTCCTCATACATCCCGAAGCCTTTCATCAGCAACCCATGCTCGCCGTGCTGGGTGCCGTGGTCGGTGGTGAAAATGACCAAGGTGTTCTCCAACAGGCCCAGGTCCTCGATTTTCTCCAGCAGTCGTCCGACCCATTTGTCCACCAAAGTCACCTCGGCAGCATAGAGGGCCCGAATATGCCGAATTTCTGCCTCCGTGTAAACCCCCTCAAGGGGGCCACCCTTCGGATAGTCCAGCCGGTCGCCCTGCCATTCCTTTTCGTAGAGTCGCAGATACCACTCCGGCGCGTCCCAGGGTTCGTGGGGGTCGAAGGTGTCCAGGTAGAGGAAGAACTTCTCCCATTTGTAGTTGCGCTCCAGCCAGTCGCTGGCCGTCTGCATCGTTTGGGCCACGAAGTAATCTCGCTCGTGCACTCGAAAGCGCGTGCTGCGGCGGTGCTGGTAGAGGTTGTGCTCCCAACCGGAGCGCAGTTTCGCCGGCGGAGCCCCCAATTCCACTTCGTAGTAGTCAATGGAGTGTTCGTCTCCCTCCTGCCCGCGAATCCACTCGAAGGCGTGAAAGCCCTTCATATAGTTGAACCCGCGGCGCATCAGGTTCGCGGTGTCGAAAATGCCCATGGTGACGTAGCCCTGCTCCCGCAGGCGGTCGGCCAAGGTAACCTGCTGGGGTGGCATGGGCTCCCACCCTCGAGTGGGGAAGGCGACCAGGCCAGTGAGCAACTCGAACCGCGCCGGAACGGTGGGAAAGGAGCACAGGTAAGCGCGGTCGAAAACCACCGCCATCTTGGCGAAACGGTCGAGGTAGGGAGTGTGAATCCAGTTGTTGCCGTAACACCCCAGATGGTCCCGCCGAAAGGTGTCGGCCACGATGAGAATGACGTTCAAGGTAATCCTCCTTTCATCCTGTGGAGTGACGAGGGGCGAGTCCCCACCCCACCGCTACCGCATTAGCCTCCTGCATCGTGCATCGAGGTGGAGGTGCCCTGGTCAAGTAAACCATACTATCAAAGTCACGTGGGGCCAGAGGTTGGCAATGGAGCCCCACAGGATGCCCGCAGTGAAGAAATGTCCTAAAGCCAGGCCCAAAAAGGCCGGAATGAGCCGCTTGTAGAGCCGCACCCCACCCAAGTGGATGATAACCGTTTTGAGCAGCCAGGCGCAGAAGAAGGCCCACCACAACTGGTGCCCAATGATGGAGGCCATCACGTAACCCAATGGGTTCAGCGGAAACCGCAGGAACACCATGCGGCAGAGGATGAGTCCCAAAGTCACGGTGGCTCCCACTCCCGCGGCGATGTTCTTGGCCAGGTGGGGCAATTCGGGCGTTTCCAGGTAGCGGATGGTCTGATTGTACGCCCCTGTGCAGTAGAACACCCGCACTCCTCCGCTGACCGCTTTCGCTCCCCCAGCCAGCACGTTGGCACCATATTCGTAAAAGGTCGTCAGGAACATCCAGTCCGCGAACAGCAGCCCGATAACCACTGCCAATATGCCCACTGCGACCATCTTTCGGCGTGACATGCGCAACTCATCGCTGAGTTTGAAACTCTCCAACTGGTAAACCGTACTCTGGTTGAAGAACCCTCCGTGCACCAACCAGAAGAAATCCGTCCAGACAGCGATGGTGCGGAAACTGCCTCCCACCCGGAAGAAATCTGAGCCGAAGGTGTAAAACGGAAATTCCTTCAGTTGCGAATGGGGCAGGGCCCAGACGGAAGGGGTGCCCGTTTCGGCCCGAATACGCCCGTAGGTCAGGGCGAACAGGAACAGGATGGTAAAGAAGAAGGCAGCCACCCAGGCGGCCATTCCCGCCAGGCAACAGAAAACCACCAGACCGATGAAGCCCAGGAGCAATCCCCCCACCGCCCAGCGGTAGGGCAGCGGTTCGGTGGCCTCGTCCACCTGGCGGTCGTCCCTCAGGGCCCGGCGGAACACCCCCGCCAAATGCCGCCGGGCCGTCCAGAGCAGGAACAGGGCCACCACCAGATAGGCCCCCACGCCCTGCTCCGCTTCAAAGGGGAAGCCGGCTTTCTCCCAACCGATGGCCGTGGCCACAACCGTAGCCAACCGCTGCAGGAAATAGAAAACCCACACCGAAAAAAGCACTTCCTGGGAAACTAAGTAACCCAATCCGACCAGTTCGGGGCGATACCACATCTGCATCACCCGCAGGGCGTTCAGAGGCCGCTCGGTGAACAGGTTGCCAAGGGGAAAATAGACGCCCAGAGCGATGACCGCGGGGGTGAAGGCGTGCAGGATGTTCAGCACGTTGTACAGAAAGGCAACGCCAAACCCAGTCCACATCAGGGGGTTGCGGAAAAAGGGCCGCTCGCTGGGGATAACCTGGGCCTCTTCGGTGAGGTTGAGGGGAATGTAGAGCAGGGGGAAGGTGAGCCGCTCCGTATCCGCCCAGCGGCGGCGGAGAATGGCCCACAGGCACAGGGCCGTCCACCAGTAGGCCAAGAAAAACAACAACCAGCGGGCCAGGGGCGGAATCCAGGCCTCCCAGGGCACCACACCCCCTTCGGAACCCTCGTAAAAAGTGCGGATGACCTCGGCATCTCGGGGGCCTAACCAGGCCGGAAGATACTGCTGAAACTCCGCGAAGTTGTTCTCCGGGGTGGCGAAGTAATAAGGCACGGTGAGGTAGGGCAGGAAAGCCTGGGTCACCCCCACGGCGGACATGACGCTGCCAATGGCCACGAAAACGAAAATCACCCCCAACTCCGCCCGCGTCAGGCAGAACCAGGGTCCCAATCGCCGCAGCAGCGGATAAAGTAGGGCGAAGAAGAGCAACACCGCAATGGCCGGAATAGGGGGAATGGATTCCGTAATTTGGCAGGTAAAGGTAATCAATTCCACCTGCCGAATCCAGAGCACGCAGAGGAAAGTCAAAACGACCGCTATCAGGAACGCGCGGACCGTCAACCCGGATTGTCTCTCCTGCCCCGCCATAGGTCGCCTCCCGGGGAAGTATATTCACCTTTGGCGAGCGGTTCCCTTCTGACCCTGTCCCAAAGGACAGAACTCCTGGAGTTTGGCGTTTCCCCGTCCCGGGCTGCCCCTTGACCCCTGGAGGAATTTGGGGTATAATATAGTTAAATTATGTTCTGGGAGGACCGGATGGGAAGTAAAAATGACAAATCCAAAGCGACAACTCCAAGCGCAGGTGAGGTGTCCGCTGTGCAACAAATGTCTTTATGGCCCCCTCGATGTCCATATCCACCAAGTGCATGGGGAGAGGAAACTTCGGCAAATGGTGTTGAAAGCCAAGGAACGGGGAATTCCTGATATAGAAATAGGTGCCCGATACGGCATTTCCTTCAGTTACCTGCAACAAATTATTACTGATGCATATGGGGTCAACATCAGTGTACTTAAGGGCCCCAAGCGAATCAAACGTTGGGAGCCTAAAAACTTCTCTGAAGAGACAACTACAGTATGGAGTTTCAAACAGCGCGGCGATTGGGCTACCCACGACGGGCGCTACCGGGGAAACTGGTCACCATACATTCCACGTAACATCATCCTCAAATATTCCAAACCTGGGGATGTTGTCCTGGACTACTTTGTGGGCGGGGGAACAACGGCAATCGAGGCCAAATTGCTGGGCCGCAGGTGCATCGCCAGGGACATCAATCCCGGAGCCATTGGTATTACTCTTGAAAACCTTAACTTCATCCCACCCCGCCATCTCTTTAGCGAGGGGTCTTTACCCTTTTACGAACCTGAAGTTTCGGTTGGCGACGCCAGGAACCTTTCGGACATCCCTGATGGGAGCATAGACCTCATTTGTGCCCACCCTCCTTACGCCGGTATTATAAAGTACAGCACTAATATAGCTGGCGACCTCTCTAAATGTTCCGTGCCAGAGTTCTTAGCAGAAATGGGCAAGGTAGCACGGGAAAGTTTGCGGGTCTTGAAGCCTGGGGGCAAGTGTGCCATCCTCATCGGAGATGCCCGCAAAGACAAACACGTTGTCCCCATTGGCTTCCAGACCCTGCGAGTGTTTTTGGACGCTGGCTTTATTTTGCGAGAACTCATTATCAAGCGTCAGCACAATTGCAAAACGACGGGTTTTTGGTATGCACGGAGCATTAAATATAATTTTCTCCTCTTAGCCCACGAGTATCTGCCTGTCTTTGAGAAACCGATGGTTAGGCAAACGTCTGAGCAAATTCCTTCTTGGGAATATACATTTCCTCATCGTTCTTTGGCAGAGCGAGTCCGCACTGTTGAAGAAGAAAGCTTGGAAACAACTACCGTCTGGATTTTCCCCCCAGAATGCCTACCGGCTGAGATTAAGCGCAATTTGCTAAGACGGTTTGCTCCCCCTGGTGGGGTCTTTGTTGAATTTCAGTTCGGGAAAGAAATTCAAGAATTAGACATATTGCCGGGGCAAGTACCTTCTTTGATATACGTTCACCCACCTCACGAATTGGCAGATGAGCAGGCAATTGCGGGTTATCGCAATGCCATCGTGAAAATTGCCCAACAAGCGAGAACCTTTCTTCCCCCAGGGGCTTTCCTCGTGGTGGATGTGAAGGATACTCGTGTGGGTCCGACCCTCTGGCCTATGGGATTACTTCTATGGGAAGATATGACTGCTCAGAAAGAGTTTCTCATTAAGGAAATCGTTATCATTGTGCAGGCGAGACCCTCGCCAGGTAGGTCAGAAGAACACCTCGAAATTGTACATCGGTATTTACTCATCTACATTAGAAAATGAAGGAGCATACTTCAATGTGGCCTGGTCGCCATTTGGTTTACACCACCGCTGAGGGCGTCAAAGTTTTCGTCTCTAAGGGTGGTAAATCTGAATACAACTTCAAAGTTCAATACCAAGAGCCGGGCAAGAGGGTCAGAA
>DTZQ01000151.1 GCA_012961305.1 Armatimonadota bacterium
CCGGTCTTCGGTCTCCCGTCCCTTAACTCCTTGGTCCTCACTGGTCATTATCTTATCCTACATTGTTGAACAGTTGTCAACCCCCAAACTCCCGATAGGCCTCGTACAAGGCGAGGATGTTTTCGGTGGGGGTTTCCGGGGGGATGTTGTGGGCGGTGCTGATAATGAAGCCTCCGCCTGGCTTGCCAACCTCCATCTGCCGCTGCACCATCGCCCGCACTTCCTCCGGGGTGCCAGAGGGGAGGGTTTCCTGAACGTCAATGGCCCCATGAAAGGCCAGGTCCTTCCCGTACTCGCGCTTGAGGCGGGCCAAGTCCATGCCTGCCGCTCGCGGCTGGAGGGATTGCAAAATGTCCAAACCGCACTCGATAAAGTCCGGGATGAGTTCCACCACTGAGCCGCAGGTGTGGTGCATCACTTTCATTCCGTACCGATGGGCCAACTCAATGTAGGCCCGAAAGCCCTCTTTGAAGAACCGGCGCCAGGTGGGCAGGTCCATCATAAGCCCCTGCTGGGTGCCGAAGTCGTCGCCCATCAGGAAGAGGTCAATTTTGCCTTGGGCCGCCTCGAACACCCGCCGGTTGTACTCCAAGAAGTACTCCCGGATGTGGGCGAGGATGGCCTCGGTGAGTTTGGGGTTGAGCACCAAATCCACATAGGCCTGTTCCATCCCCCGCAGGTACATCAGGGGCTTGAACTGGGCGGTGCGGTCCAGGCGGTCGCCAGCGTTAACCACAGCATAGTCGGCGTACGTTTCACATTCGGCGGCCAGGCCGGAATAGTCCCACCAATCCGGCGAGGGCCAATGGTCATAGGCTTCAATTTCGGCCACCGTCTCCGCTTCTGCCAGCGGGGACCTGACCACGTGCTTGTACGTCCAGCGGAAGCCCCCGCGTTCGACGGTGATGACCTGCCGGCGCACACCCCACAAATCTTCCACCGTGCCCTCGGGATAGGGACGCAACTCCAGGCCCACGTAACTGGGACCGAGGACGTAGCGCAAGTCCACCTCTAAAAGGCGCAGCAGTTCCTCCTTCGTCGCACAGCCAAAATGCTGCTGCAAGCGGGTGGTCACTTCGGGCCCGGCCCAGTAATCCCAGGGCACCCGGTCGGGCTCCCGGTGTGCCAGGGCAGTCAGAACTCGTTCCTTCGGTTTCATGCGTTCAGGTATGCTCCCTCAATAGGCTTTGGCGAACACCACGCGGCGGGAGGAGGGTTTCCCACAGCGCACGCACTCTCCCGCTTCCTCTGATGCCTCCAGGGGCAGGCAGCGGATGGTGGCTTTGGTCTCCTCCTGTATGGCCAACTCGCAGGCGGAATCTCCGCACCAGTGGGCCAGCAAGAAACCTCCTTTCTCGGCCAGGATTTCCTGGAACTCCTGATAGGTGTCCACCGGGAAGGTGTTGGCCTCGCGGAAAGCCAGCGCCCGCTCGTACAGGTCCTGCTGCATGGCCTCCAGGGTTGTCTCCACCCGCCCCCTCACCTGCGGCAGAGGCACCGGCCTCTTTTCCCCCGTGTCCCGGCGGGCCAGCACGGCCTGCTGTTTTTCCAGGTCTCGCGGGCCGATTTCCACCCGCACGGGCACACCTTTCAACTCCCACTCATTGAACTTGAAGCCGGGGGTGACCGTGTCCCGGTCGTCCAGTTTTAGGGTGAGCGAGGGCCGCAACTGGGTCGCTAATTTTTCCGCCACGCTCAGGACTTGCTGTCGCTCTTCCTCGGTCCGGTAAATGGGCACGATGACCACCTCTATTGGTGCCAGGCGCGGCGGCAGCACCAGTCCCTGGTCGTCGCTGTGGGCCATAATCAGGGCTCCGATGAGGCGCGTGCTAACTCCCCAACTGGTGGCGTAGACGTACTCCAGTTCGTTGTTTTTGTTCAGGAAGGTCACGTTGAAGGCTTTGGCGAAGTTCTGGCCCAAATTGTGAGAGGTGCCGGCCTGAATGGCCCGTTTGTCCTGGGTCAGGGCCTCGATGGAGTAAGTCCGTACCGCTCCCGCGAACTTCTCCAGTTCCGTCTTCTGCCCGACAATGACCGGCAGGGCCATGTACTCCTCGGCAAAGGTGCGGTACACGTTCAGCATCCGCAGTGCTTCTTCCTCCGCTTCCTCCATGGAGGCATGGGCAGTATGCCCTTCCTGCCAGAGGAACTCGGTGGTGCGCAGGAACAGGCGCGTGCGCATCTCCCAACGCACCACGTTGGCCCACTGGTTAATCAGGATGGGCAGGTCGCGGTAGGACTGAATCCATTTGCCGTACATGTACCAGATGACGGTCTCCGAGGTGGGACGGACGTAGAGCGGCTCCTCCAGTTTCTTTCCCCCGCCGTGGGTGACCACTGCACACTGGGGGGCAAACCCCTCCACATGCTCCGCCTCCCGGTGGAGGAAACTCTCCGGGATGAACAGCGGAAAATAAGCGTTTACGTGCCCGGTCTCTTTGAACATGCGGTCCAGGGCTGCCTGCATTTTCTCCCAAATGGCGTAGCCGTGGGGGCGGATAACCATACAGCCGCGCACCGGGGCGTAATCCGCCAACTCCGCCCGCAGGACCAGGTCAGTATACCACTGCGCGTAATCTTCGCTGCGCTTGGTAATCCCTTTGGCCATCGTCCTCTCCTTCAGGCGAGCATTTAGCCTGCTGAACGCCTATGAACGCGCATCCCCTCAGCCCATCCGCTCGCGCTGCCAGCGAACTCCACCACCACTTCCTCCGTCTGGGCCAGAGCCTCCTCCAGGAGCGGTTCCCAGGCCAGTTCGGCCTCCCATTCGCGTACCGTTTCCCGTTTGGCCCGGGTGGCCGGATGCTGCGGCACAAACAGGGAACAGCAGTCCTCGTAGGGCTCGATGGAAATCTCGTAGGTGCCCAGGGCCCGGGCCTGGGCGATTATCTCCTGTTTGTCGAAGCCAGCCAACGGACGCAGAATGGGCCGGGTGGCAACTTCGCTGGTAACCCGCAGGTTGCTCAGGGTCTGGGAAGCCACCTGGCCCACACTCTCTCCGGTCACTAAAGCCGCTGCCTTTTCCCGCTCTGCCAGGCGGTCGGCCAGACGGAACATGGCCCGGCGGTAAAGCAGCACCCGATAGGCCGGGGGGGTCAGGGCCACGACCCGCTGTTGGATTTCGGCCAGGGGCACGAAGTAGAGCCGCGACCGATACTGATACTGGGTGAGAATCTTTACCAACTCCAGGGCGTTTTCCTGAGAGGCGCGGTCGGTGTAGGGATAACTGTGGAAATGAACGAAAACCACCTCCACCCCGCGCTTGAGCATCAGATAGGAGGCTACGGGCGAATCAATGCCTGCGGAGAGCAAACTCACTGCCCGCTCACTGACCCCTACCGGCAACCCCCCGGGGCCAGGGATGCGCTGGGTGTGGATGTAGGTGCGCTGGGGGCTTATTTCCAAGTAGCAGGTCACCTGCGGGGCCGTGAGGTCCACCTCGGCCTGCGAGTGCTGCTGCAAATAGGCCCCTACTTCTGCATTTACCTCCGGCGATTTCAGGGGGAAGTCCTTGTAAGACCGCTTGGTGTCCACTTTGAAGGAAGTAAAAGTCAATGGCCGCAGCACCTCCCAAGCGGCCCGCTTGATGGCCTCCAAATCGTTTTCGACGCTCGTGGCCGGGGCAAAATAGACAATGCCGAACACTTGCTGCAATCGGTCAACGGCCACCGTTAAGGGTGCATCCTCAGGCAGGGTCACCGTCAAATGGCCCCACTCCCGACGCACTTCTACCTCCGGCAGTCCCCGGAGGGCCCGGCGAATGTTGCGGACCAACTGCCGCTCAAAAATGCTCCGGTTCTTGCCCTTGACCCCGATTTCGCCGTAGCGCACGAGGATATATTGTCGGGATTCCTCTGTGGTCATGATGTTCCACTCGTAATTGCATTATACCATACATCCACCACCTGGTCAATTGCAACCGTCAGCCGTCAACCCTCTTCTTAACCCTGCCGAACGGGAAATGACCCCCACTCTTGCCCTCCTCTATGCCGTCAAAACAACGGGGCCCAAGCCCCTGAGTCCAAAAGATGACGATTGAACGCTCACCGGGGAACAACGTTGAGTTCTACCTGGTGTTCGCCAGGGGTGAGCCGTATAGCCCCCTCACCCCATTGGTCCGGGGGCAGTTCCTTTCCGTCCAGCAGGGCTTGGGCGAAGTAAAAGGCAAAGGGAAAGGTCACTTCCGTTGCCTGATGAGCCTGAACCACCCCTCGGGCATTGACTCCTTCCTCGAAGACCAAACTGGCCGTAAGAGGAGCATTGCTGGCGAAAATGTTCACCCCTTCCAGGAAAAAGTAAGTGGCGTCTCGGACGAACCCAGCGCGAGGCCAGCCGTAGGGGCCGGATAGGGCAGCGACCGTCCCGTCGGTGTTCACCAACATCCCGGCGTAAAATTGTAACTGCTTCCCGAAGCCAAAGGCCACCGCAGTAACCGAACCGTTGTGGCGCAGTTCCACCCCCAAACCGTTTTCCATCTCTATCGGTCGCACTTCCGGCAGGTTCTCCTCCCCTCCCACTCGGTAGGGCAGCAGCAGGGTCAGAAAACGCTGGGCGGCTGTTTTCGCCGGAGGAGTTGCGGTCAAGTGCCACTGATTGGGTTTTCCCTCCGCCGGGACGGCGAACTGGTCCGTCTGGGTGAATTTCAGGTTCGGCGGGTAAAGGAAATGCACCCGCAGCGCGGCCCGATTGCGCCTGATGGTGACCGTCTGGGTCGCCTCGTCCACCTGCATTTCCTCCAGCGCGTGCAGCCACCACTCGAAGGAATGCTCGCCCCCCGCCGCCTGCAAGTCGTCGAACAGCACAAAGGCCTCCGGCTTGATGAACAACACGTGTCGGTCACACTTCCGCAGCCGCCCGCCATAGGCGTTGACCGCCTCGCCCACCGCGTAGTCGAAGGCCTCGCTGGTCAGAAAGCGAGTGATACGACCATTGGCGGCTTTGGAGCGTGTTTCCTGTCCCTGCCCGTCCACTGTGAGGGCATTGTGGGCCCGGGTCTCCCGCGTCCACTGGGCGTGGTGAGGGGCTCCGTAGTAGGGATAATAGTAGCCGCTGTCAATGGCCAACGGCTCGCCGAAGGCATGGAGGATGAAACTGTTCTGGTCGGCGTGGCTGTGGCTGTGGGAACCGTAGGGGCTGGATTTCAGCATGAAGTGGATGTCGTCCGCCGCGCTTCCCAGGGCCGAATGCAGGGCCACCCAGCCAATGTGGGGAAAGAGGCGGGCACTGGGCAGGTCCGTAGGCGGTTGGCCCTTCAGGTCAGGGTCGTACCAAAGGTAGCCTGTGAAACCGCTGCCGGGCACTTCGATGCCCAGGAAGTCAGAGTACCAGCGCAGCACCGGGTCGTGGAAAAGGGAACTCAGCCGATAAAGGGCGTAGCCGTCGTTGGCATCCGCTGGTTTTTCTGCTCCATCGCCAAAGGGAGACATCTTGCTGTAGGGCGGATGGCAGTACAGTTTCCAGTAGCCTGTGTTCCGGTAGAACGGCTTGCGGTGCAGGTCCAACCCGGTGGCGACCTGCAGGGCCTGGGTGAAATGCAGGGTGTGCCAAATGTACCATTTCCAGTAGTTGACCCCTTCCGCCCAGCCCCCGTCGTCGCTGGCCCAGGCCGGATAGACCGCGCGGTAGCACTGGACGATGTAGTCCAGCCACTCCGCGGCCTCGGGGAAATCGCCCAGGAAAGCAATGGACAGTTCCCCCAGAAAGTTGATGAACCGTCCCGGATGACTGCTAAAGGGGCGGGAATGGAAGGGCATCCGTCGCAGGAGGACATAGGCTTCTGCCCCCCGCTGGCGCATGACCTCCTGTACCCTCCGCCGCTCCTCTTCAGTCAGGGTATCGTAAATCCAGTCGTAGGCCCGGGAGAGGGCATACAGGAGCGGCATTGCGGCCTCGTCGTTGTAGCGCAGGCTGGAGGTGCCCTGGGGGTCCCAGGTGCAGCAGTGCAACAGCCAGCGTTTGGCCTCGGCCGCGTAGCGCGGGTCGCCACTGGCCAAATAGCCAAAGGCAAAGTCCTGCGCTGCATGGCTGGCGCGGGTCGCATCCCGGCGCATCTGCCGCCAATGTTTGGCCCACTCCCTCCCCCTGACCCGCCGGCCCTGCTCGTCCGTGGGATAAGGAGCCGGCTCGGGCGTCAACTCCGCGCCCATCCTTTTCTCCAAGTCCCGCTGTAATGCCTCCCACAGGGCCCGGTGGGTCGTCTTCCGCCGGCGGCGGAAGGTCGCCAGTTCCTCCGGGCGCACGTACAGGCGCGGATGGCCGGTCGGCACCCGCCGCCGAATTTCCGCGCAGGGCGGCAGGGGTAACTCCGTCGCTTCTGGAGGCACGGTAAAGGTACGCGCCCGGCTGTAAACCACACCTACTCCCTCTCCCCCCTCGCAGCCATAGCGCCAGTACCAGTGGCCAGGGGTCAGAGTTTGGGCCGGAGTGTAGAGGCTCAACTTTAGCCCGGTGACGGTGGTCGTGCGGTCCAGGGGGAAGTTCGGGTCCGGCGACCATTGGAGGAGGTATTCCTTCACCCCCTTCACGGGCACCCAGATGAAACTGGGGGGATTAAGCGACACGGTACTGCCTTCGGCGGGGGTGTAGGGCAGTTGCAGGGCCGTGGGCGGGCGGTCAAGTTGGGCCTGGAGGCGCGCCCGGGCCTCTTCCGAACCCGCCAGGGGAGTTGCCGCTTCGCCCTCCCCAGGGAACAAGGCCGTTCCCACCGCCAGAGTCAGGAGCACAACTGGTCGCATAGGGATTACCTCCTACGGCAACAGGGCTTTGGGGAACTTGGCCACCACCGTGTACCGAGGGTCAACTACGTTGCCGATGCGCATGGTGCCAGCCTGGGAGTTGACCTGCCAGGCTTCCCAGCGGTCGAAGCCGAAGTCCTGTACCAGCCAGTTCACCAATTCCATCTGGGCGATTTGCACTGCCTCCCAGAGGGGCCGGCCGCTTCCGGCTGCCATGAGGTGGGTCTCATCCTCCAAACGCGGCCATTCCAGGGGCCAGTTTTTGCGCACTTCCAACCGCAGGCGCACCTCGGCGGTGGTCTCCAACGCGCTGCCGCACAACTCCCCATCGCCCTGGGCCGCATGAACGTCGCCAAACAGCAGGTAAGCCCCGCGCACCCACACGGGCAGGTAGACCGTAGTGCCGACCTTCGTCTCCACACAATCCATGTTCCCCCCGTACTCTCCGGGGGTCAAGGTCGTCTCTACCCGCCCAAAGCGCGGAGCCACGCCCAGGGAACCTAAGAACGGGTGGAGGGGAATTTCCACCGCCCCCACGCGGCTGTGGGGCAGTTCCAGCCGTCCCACGTTGTGGGTCAAGTCCAAAGTCCATTCGTACCTCTGGGGTTCCAGCGGAGGATTGAGCAACAGGTGCCGCCCCGGGCCTTCTCCGGTGAGGGAGCCGAAGTGGGCGCTGTGGGCCGACCAGGCAGAGGGCCGGTTGAGGGTGATGGCCTCAATGTGTACCGCTAAGGCATCGCCCGGCTCTGCTCCCTCCACGTAAACGGGCCCGACGCACGGATTGCGCTCCCACAGTTCCGTTCCCTCGCGGGATTCCTTGAGGTCCTCCGGCAGCGGTTCGCCCCGTTCGTCGTACCCTCGGGCGTCTCGCGTCTTGGCCACTACCGTGTCCCCACTTCGCACCCGCAGCGCAGGTTCGTGGGGGCCAAAGGTGAAATGGAACACTTTCGGCGACAAGAGATGTGTTTGGGGCATGGTCACCTCCTGCGGTTAGAAAGAAACTTGTCCATGGCGGTCGAAATGCAGGGTTGCCAGCGTGAGGCCTAAGAACTGCAGTTTCCCCCTACCGGAGCCATCGGCGTTTACGTCGAACAGGCCCGTAAGCCGGGTCTGGCGGTCCTCTATTTGGTAGCGGGAAGCCCCATCAGAGCGGTACTCCGCCTCCACCGCAACATCGTAGTCCGACGTGCGCAAAGTGCCGCTGCCGCGCAAAGTGCCTTGTTCATCCGGCGGCTGAAAGACGACCTGCGATTCCCACCCTTCACGAGAGGTGGCAATCTGAGTCTGACCAGTACCCTGCACGGTCACGTCGAAGTTGGTACCCGTCTGGCCGGTGGGCGTAAGTGTACCCCTCAGGCGCAGCGTGTCATCGGCGGATTCCGGCGTGCCCTGATTGTCCCGGGCCGCAGTCAGGGCCAGCGACCGGCCCAGGCGGTCGGTGCCGGAGATGCTCAGCGAGGTGGTGGTTCCCTCCTTTTGCGGCGCTTGGAAGGTCAGCGTTTCCCGCCGTCCGTCGGGGAACTCCGTCGCGGCAGTGCCCGACAGGTCAGGCTGGTAAGTGACCACGGTCTGCAAACCGTTGGGGTGAGTGATGGTTTCCGACCCGCCGGCGGGCATTTGGCCACTCTCCGCCACCGCCGCCACCTGCTGGAAAATGCGGGCCCAACGCAGGGCATCGTTCACCTGCCCGATGGCTTCCACCTGCAGCGAACCCAGCAACTGGGCTACCTCCGTACTGGGAGTGATTAACCCTTCCCCTCCACAGCCAGCCAGCAGCAGACCGACGATTAACCATCCGCCCACGCATCGCCTTCCAAATCGGACCCTGGGTTGTCTCCTTGTGGTTGTTTCCCTGCGGAGAATCCGCCGTTCTTCCACCCGTCCGCCACAGAAGTAGCAATCGGAATATTCACTCATTCTTGTTCCCTCCCAGATTCGCTACAACTGTTACGACCATTAAAAAGGTCCCGAGCAGCAGTGTACCTCGCGTACAACACCAAACTAAGTATAACCAACCCTCGCATTTTGTCAAGGGGTGAAAGTAACCGCCGGGCCAGTAAGGTGGTGGGATTGACAACTGTTCAGGATGCAGGATACCCCCCCTCTATCCCCCCGCACGCGGGGGGA
>DTZQ01000152.1 GCA_012961305.1 Armatimonadota bacterium
AGCTCCTGTCATTACACTAAATGGTGATGTAAATATTAGTCTGAGTATAGGCGAAACATATGTCGAGTTAGGCTACTGGTTTCTAATTGTAACATACTTTGGGAAAAAATCAAGGGTTCAGCGGGAGTTTTTCTCACTCACAGGGGTCAAACTTTAACCGCTGAACCCTGCCAGACAAACACTTTGCGTCCTTGGCCCTTTCCTCAACCCTCGAGGTAGGGCAGGGGAGGGAACGCGGACGACTCAGTAATTTTCCGCCAGCAGTTCAAAGAAACTCTGGGGATGGGCGCAGGCCGGACAGGTTTGGGGGGCTTCTGCGCCTTCGTGGACGTAGCCACAATTACGGCATTTCCACCTGACCACCTGGTCTTTCTTGAACACTGTGCCCTCCTGTACATTTTTCAGCAGGGCCAGATACCGCTTCTGGTGCTGCTCTTCTACTTCTGCAACCTCGTGGAAGAAATTGGCAATTTCGGTGAAACCCTCTTCCCGTGCCACCCGCTCGAACTCGGGGTACATCTCCGTCCATTCGTAATGCTCCCCGGCCGCGGCGGCCTCCAGGTTGGCTGCGGTGTTGCCTATTCCCTCCAGGAACTTGAAGATTCGCTTAGCGTGTTCCTTCTCATTGTCCGCCGTCTCTTGGAAGATGGCGGCAATTTGTTCGAACCCCTCTTTGCGCGCCACGCTGGCGAAGTAAGTGTACTTGTTGCGGGCCTGGGATTCGCCCGCGAAGGCCGCCTTCAGATTTTCCTCCGTCTTGCTTCCCTTGAGTTGCATGGTCCACTCCTCCTTTCTATCCCCATTTGCCTTTGCCCACGTGAGTGGCAATTTCGGCCTTAATCATCTGTCGCAGTACCCACGCACAGTCCCGCGCCTGGGTGAAGATTTTCAGGCAGCCAGGGTCCAGATTGTCCTCCACGCCCCTGGCGGCCACGCATATTACCTCTTCCAACAAGGTGGACAGTTGCAGATGCAGGCCGTTGCTCAGCCGGGAACGTTCGACCAACTCGGCCTCCTCCGCAGTGAGTTGGGCGAACTTTTCCTTTGGGGCTCCGCATTTGGGGCACTGTTCCGGGGCTTCGTCCCCCTCGTGGATGTATCCACAGACCCCGCACTTCCATTTGGCCATGAGAGAGTTCCTCCTTTCGTAGGTTTTAGAGTGAGTTTTCGGTCAGCAGTACTTCTCTCCCCCTTACTGCTGGACGCATCAAGCACCGTTAAGCGGCACAAACTGTTTCGCGCAGTTCCACCAAACGACGCAAATGCTCTCGTTCCTGCTCCAGCAAGTTCTCAATAGCCCCATGCTCCGCTGGGGGCACGAATCGCCTCATTTCTTGCAGGAACAAAATGGCATCCTTCTCTGCTACTATCGCTAAATCCACGGCCTCCGCATCACTGGCGACACTTTGAGCACGGGCTACGCAAGTGTCCACCTCGGTAAAAACCCGCGATTCCACCAAAGCCTTGGCATAAGCATCATACTCCCCGGGATAGGTCTCTGGCGAACGGTAATCCCCTACGGCCGTTAACAATCGCTGGAAATCTTTCTCATGTTGCTGCTCCTCGCCCGCCAGGCAGGCGAACACCTCCCGGGCCTTGGCATCTCTGGCTGACTTGGCGAGGCACTCATAGTACGCCGCCCCGCTTCTCTCCATTTGAATGGCCATCTGCACAATCTCACTGCCGGAAAACAAAACGCTCATCCTTAAAACCTCCTTCCTCCTAATTAGGGGGGAGAACCATTCTCCCGCTGACAGGCAGGGCAATAGCCGCAAAATTCCAACCGATGAGTCACTTCTGCAAATCCGCTCTGGGCTGCTACCTGAGCGTTAAGTTCGTTGAGGAGCGGCAGGTCGAGGTCCACGACCCGCCCACAGCGACGGCAGGCTAAGTGATAATGGGGCTGGGGATTGCCATTGTAGCGAGTGCCGCGCTTCTCCACAGTAAGTTCCTGTACCAGGCCCAAATCTTCTAAAATCCCCAGCGTCCGATACACCGTCCCCAGGCTGATATGGGGCAATCTCTGCTTGACCAAGAAGTACAGTTCCTCGGCCGTGGGATGAGTGTCCAAACCCCGGAGGACTTCCAAAATGACCCGCCGGGGCCGGGTCAGCCTTAAACCCCTATCTTGCAGCCTGACCGCCAATTCCTCTGCTGAAATGTCCATAGCCATTGCGCCCTTAACAGTAATAGTAATCATTTTCAATATCATTATAGCACGGATTTCCTTTTTTGTCAAGTCCTTTTACCAAATTTTTTCGACCGATGCCTGG
>DTZQ01000153.1 GCA_012961305.1 Armatimonadota bacterium
ACAGCGAGGCCTGGGATTAACTTTGCTGGCGCAAGAAAGGGGAGACGAAAACGGTTAAGGAAAATGGGAACCCTTCGCTATCAAGTTTTGCCTACGGTTCGCGGTTGGATGGCCTATGGGGGGTCGGAGAGGGGACTGAGAGCGGTGGTCTTGCCCCGGCCTTCGCCGGTGGAGGCCGAAGGGGAAATCCGCGCCCGTTTGGGAGGAGGCCAGCAGGCCGATGGTTATTTGCCCGCTTTGCGCAAGCAATTGCAGCGGTACTTTGCGGGGGAGAGAGTGGATTTTGATGTTCCCCTGGCAGTGCAGGGCACGCCCTTTCAGCAGGCCGTCTGGCGAGCCTGCCGGGACATTCCCTACGGGCAAGTGCGTACCTACGGCTATTTGGCGGCGGCCGTGGGCCAGCCGCGGGCGGCGCGGGCGGTGGGGCAAGCCCTGGGTCGCAATCCGGTGCCTTTGATAGTGCCCTGCCATCGGGTCATCGGTGCCCACGGGCGGCTGACCGGTTTCGGCGCCGGTTTGGCCTGGAAGGAGGAATTGTTGCGTTTAGAGGGAAGTTGGGAATCATGAGAGGATTCGTCATTCGCTGGGCTGGGTTGGTGTTGGTGCTGCTGCTGCTCGCCACGGCCCAGCCCGGTATTGTAGTGGAAGGGCTCCAGGCAGCCTTTTTCGCCTTGGTAGCCCTCTCCCTGCTCAATGCCCTGGTACGTCCCTTCCTGCTCCTGTTCCGGTTCGCCACGGCGCTGATAAACCTGCTCACCTTAGGACTGTTCGCCTTGGTCACCTCCTTTGCGGTCAACGTGCTGATTTTCGGCGCCGTGGGCCGGTCGGGAATTGTACCGGGGTTTAAGGTGAAAAGTTGGGAGGATGCCCTGGTGGGAGCGCTGGCCCTCAGCGTGGCCAATGGTGTCCTCTCCTACCTTACGAAGGATAAAAAACGCTGAGAAGGAGGAGAAGCCAACATGGCGGAGAAAGTGCGCATTGGCATCAACGGATTTGGGCGGATTGGCCGGGTGACCTGCCGGGCCATCCTGGAGGAGTACAGCGAACAGTTGGAGGTGGTAGCGGTCAACGACCTCTTCCCGGTGGCGACCAACGCCCATCTGTTCAAGTACGACACCAACTACGGAACCTTCCCGGGCGAGGTCGAATGCGATGAGCACAACCTCATCGTCAACGGGTGCAAAATTCGCGTGTACGAGGAGAAAGACCCGGCGAACATTCCCTGGGGGGACCACGGAGTGGACATCGTACTCGAATGTACGGGCGTTTTTCGGGACGGGGCCCAGGCCGCAGCCCACCTGAAGGGGGGAGTGAAAAAGGTCATCATTTCTGCCCCCCCCAGGCCGTCCGGGAGTGCTAAAACCCTGGTCTTAGGCGTCAACGAGGACACCTACGACCCGGCGGAACATCATGTTCTGTCCAATGCCTCGTGTACGACTAACTGCTTGGCCCCGCTGGCCAAGGCCCTGCATGAGGAGTTCTGCATCGTGCAGGGGTTCATGACCACCATCCATGCCTACACCAACGACCAGCGGGTCATGGATCAGGCCCACAAAGACCTGCGCCGGGCGCGGGCCGCGGCGGCCAACATCATTCCCACCTCCACCGGCGCGGCCGCGGCCATTGGCCTGGTAATTCCCGACCTGGAAGGAAAATTGGACGGCATTGCCCTGCGCGTGCCCACCACGACCGTGTCCGTTGTGGACCTGGTCTGCACGGTGGAAACGGAACTGGTTTCCGACCCCAAGGACAAAGAACAGCGCCAAAAGGCCATTGAGCAGGTGAATGAGGCCCTCCAACGACGGGCTGACGGCACCTATCTGGCCGTCTGTGCGGAGGAACTGGTCTCCGGCGACTTCAAAGGCGACCCCCGCTCCTCCATCGTGGACCTGCCGTCCACCAACGTCATCGGCCCCAACATGGTCAAAGTCCTGGCCTGGTACGACAATGAATGGGCCTATTCCTGCCGTTTGGCGGAGTTGGCCCAATACGCGGTTGACCGCTTTTGCACTTAATACCAATGGGGATGGCAGCCGGCCCCTGCGCTTGACATTTTACGCTTTACGTTCCTAAGGGGTGGGCTGCCATTCCCTAAACTCACAGGAGGAAACGCATGAGGAAGAAAAGCGTGCGCGATGTAGAGGTTGAGGGCAAGCGAGTACTGATGCGGGTGGACTTCAATGTACCTTTGGAGAATGGCACCGTAGCAGACGACACCCGCATTCGCGCGGTTTTGCCCACTCTGAACTACCTGCGGGAGCGCGGGGCTAAGGTGGTTCTCATGTCCCATCTGGGCCGGCCTAAGGGCCAGCGCAAGCCTGAACTGTCCCTGGCACCGGTGGCCCAGCGGCTGGGGGAATTGCTGGGCGTTTCGGTTGCCTTTGTGCAGGACTGCATTGGGCCGGAAGTGGCGGCGGCGGTGGAACGGCTCGACCCGGGCGAGGTGCTGCTGTTGGAAAACACCCGCTTTCACCCGGAGGAGGAGAAAAACTGCCCCACCTTCGCCCGGAAATTGGCGGCGGTGGCTGACCTGTACGTGAACGACGCCTTCGGCGCGGCCCATCGCGCCCATGCTTCCACCGTGGGCCTGACGGACTACTTGAGCCCCTGTGTGGCCGGCTTCCTCATCGAGAAGGAATTAGAGGTCTTGCGCCGCTTGCTCACCCTCCCGGAACGGCCCTTCGTAGTCGTTTTAGGAGGGGCGAAGGTGAGCGACAAAATCGGGGTGGTGGAGAACCTGCTGAATTTGGCGGACAAAATCCTGCTGGGTGGCGGCTTGGCCTATACTTTCCTCAAAGCCCAAGGCAAGTGCATTGGCCAAAGCCTGCTGGATGAAGAGCACTTGGAAGCGGTGCAGGAGGTAATGGCTAAGGCGCAGGAAAAGGGAGTGGAACTCCTGCTGCCAGTGGACGTGATGGCCGCACAGGTGCCAGAGGGAACCAGGATTCCCCAAGACCCGGAGCCGGAGGGAATGCCCCACCAAATAGTGGATGCGGCTCATATTCCCGACCATTGGCAGGGATTGGACATCGGCCCCCAGACGCGCCAGCAGTTCAGGGAGGCGGTGCAGGGAGCAAAAACCATTTTCTGGAACGGGCCTATGGGGGTGTTTGAGTGGCCCACCTTTGCGGCTGGAACCAATGCGGTAGCGAAAGCCCTGGCGGACTCCGGGGCCAAAGTGGTCGTCGGCGGTGGGGAGTCCGTGGCGGCCCTACAGCAAGCCGGCGTGGCGGATAAAATGTACCACATCTGCACGGGCGGAGGAGCCTCGCTGGAGTTCCTGGAGGGGAGAACCCTGCCCGGGGTGGAAGCCCTGGACAACGTGCGCCCGGCGGTAGCCGCCGGCAACTGGAAGATGCACAAGACCAGCGGCGAGGCCCGGGCTTTCGTACAGGTATTGGCCCCCCAGTTGACTGACCTGAAAGAGGTAGAGGTGGTCCTGTGCGCCCCCTTTACGGCCCTAACCGCGCTGGCGGAGGCCGTCCAGGGTACACCCCTCAAGGTAGGAGCCCAGGACCTTTTCTGGCAGGAAAGCGGTGCTTACACGGGCGAGATTTCGCCTTCCATGCTGAAAGATGCCGGTTGTACCCATGTCATCATCGGCCATTCGGAACGACGGGGGCGCTTCGGCTCCTATGAGGAATTTGCCGACTGGAACCTGTTAGAGGTCTTTGGGGACAACGACTGGACGGTGAACGCCAAAGTAAAGGCTGCCTTGGCGGCTGGCCTGAGGCCCATCGTTTGCGTGGGCGAAATGCTGGCCGAACGGGAGCGGGGGGAGACCGATGACCTGATTCGCCTGCAACTGCGTCGGGCCCTGCATGGCCTGGACGCAGAGGAGGCCGCTGAGGTCATTATCGCCTACGAACCCGTCTGGGCCATTGGCACCGGCAAGGTGTGCGACGCCGAGGAGGCCAATCGGGTCATCGGGGTAATTCGCCGCACGCTCGCCGAATTGTACGACCAGGGCACCGCCGAAACCATGCGCATCCTCTACGGGGGCAGCATTAAACCGGAGAACATTGCCGGCCTGATGGCCCAGCCCGAAATTGACGGGGGATTGGTGGGGGGAGCCAGCCTGGACCCGGAATCGTTCCGCCAAATCATCCGGGCGTGTGAGTAAAGTGGAGAACTCCAAACTCAAAGCCTTGCGGTTGGCGGCGGCGATGGACGAGGTGAAGGCCGAGGACATCGTTATTCTGGACCTGCAGGGTCTCACCCTTATTGCTGATTATTTCGTCCTCGGCACCGCTCGGTCGGACACCCAGATGCGCGCCATTTGCGAGCAACTGGAAGAGCGGGCGGCCGAGCACGGCTACCGCCTCCTCCACCGGGAAGGCGAATACCATGCTCGTTGGGTTCTGCTTGACCTGGGCGATGTAGTGGTGCACTTGTTCCACCCGGAGGCCCGGGCCTATTATGACCTGGAGCAACTCTGGGCCGACGCCGGCCGGGTCGAACGGTCCCAGGTCGCTTAGTTCCCTTATGCCCTACTTGTACCTCATTCCGTTTGCCGCTTCCTTTGTGGCTTGCTACTTGGTAGGCGGCGCGTTGGCCCGCCTGCGCCGGGAGGCCGGGGAGGAAATTGCGGCTGTGGCGGGGGGATTGGCCCTGGCCTTCGGTGCGGTGCTGGCCATGGGCCTGTGCGTGCCGCTGGAGGGTCTGGTCGCGAAGGAGGCTCGTGCAGTCCTGCTGGGGGCCTCGCTGGTGTTTCTGGCCTGCCTTTCGGAGGATGTGGGCCAACCCCGCTGGTGGCTGCGCTTAGGGGCTTTGCTCCTGGCCAGCGCCGGGGTGTGCCTCAGCGGGGTGCGTTTTGAGGTGGTCAAGAAGCCCCTGCTGCCTCACCAGTTCGCCCATCTGGGCCCCTGGGCCTATCCGATTACCGTCCTGTGGCTTTTGGGCGTGTCTTATGTGGTGGCTTCGACCGACTACATGCCCGGCTTGACGGCCGGCATTGGCACCCTGACTGCCCTGACCTTTTTCATCGTCACCCTGTGGAAGGGCGAGGGAGGAACGCTGGGGGCCTGTCTGGCGGCGGTCACCTGCGGCAGCAGTGCGGCTTTCTTGCGCTACGGTTTGGCCTCCCGTCCGCTGGCCCTGGGCCGCAGCGGAGGGGCCTTCCTCGGCTTTCTGCTGGCCGTAATTACGGTGGTAGGCACGCTCAAAAAGACCGCCTTCCTGGTGCTTATCCTGCCCCTGTTGGCCCTGGGCGTGCCCCTGGTGAACGTAACCTATGCCCACCGCCATCGCCGTCCGACCCCCGCAGGAAAGGGCCCACGGCCGGGGGCCCCTTCTGCGCCGGGGCTCTACCTCTACGATATGCTCCTCCAGCGAGGGTTCACTCCCCAACGTACCGTACTGCTGCTGTTAGCCCTGCACGCCTATTTCTGCCTGGTGGCCTTGGCCCTGGTGGGCATCGTCACCGTCCATTTCGCGGTGAAACTGCTCCTGTTGTTGTTCCTCCTGCCTGCCGGAGGGCTGGCTTTTTTCCTTATTTCCCGCATTGCCGCCCGGGTGGCAGAGGAACTGGAAGCCTCGCGCACGATTGAACTGCTGGGGGTGAAGGTCAACGCGGTGACGATGGACACGACGGTGGCGCAGGTGGAGGAGTTCATCGCTGCGGGCACGCCGCACCATCTGGTCACCGCCGACGTGAGCACGCTGATGAAGGCCCGCCAGGATGCGGAACTGCGGGACATCATCAATCGTGCGGATTTAGTCACTCCGGACGGGGCAGGGGTGCTGTGGACGGCCAAAGTGTTCGATTGGCCGCTTAAGGAACGGGTGCCGGGGGTGGATTTAGTGGACCGCCTGTGTGCTCTGGCCGCGGCGCGGGGCTATCGAGTGTACCTCCTGGGCGCGGCTCCGGGGGTGGCCGAAAAGGCAGCGGCGATACTCCAAACCCGCCATCCCGGCCTGGTCATTGCGGGCACGCGTGACGGCTATTTCCGTCCTGGGGAGGAAGAGGGGGTAGTGGCCGCCGTGCGCGCTGCCCGGCCGGACCTGCTGTTCGTAGCGTTAGGCGTGCCCAAGCAGGAGAAATGGATTCGCCGCCACCTGAGGGAGTTGGGCGTGCCGGTGTGTATTGGGGTAGGAGGCAGTTTCGACGTGATTTCCGGTCGCCTCTCCCGCGCCCCGCAGTGGATGCAAACTTACGGTCTGGAATGGCTCTGGCGGGTGCTTTTGGAACCCCGCCGCCTGCCCCGCCTTTGGGCCCTGCCCCGGTTCGTCTTAGCCGTGGTCGGCTACTGCCTTCGCCAATGGTGGACCCAGCGACGTTAAATCACTTTACGGGTCCCACCACCAACTGGGCCTATAAACCAGGTGAAAGCCGAAGTAGGGGCGGTAATAGTAATAGGGACGCCAATAGTAGGGGCGGAAATAGCCCGCTGGGAAACAGCCGTAGAAGGAGGGGGGAAAATAGGAGCCGTAGACGTACCGTCGCACGACTACGGTGGGGATGTAGGTGCGCACGACCACGATGCGCCTTTCGCGGCGACGGGGATAGCGGCGCGTGGGAGCCGCAGTTTCTCGCTCCCGCTCCAACTGCTGCATCCGGGTGCGAATCAGGGCTTCAATCACCGGCTCACTCACCCCTTCCCTTTTCAGGCGCAGGATTTCTGAGGCAGAGAGGTAGAACACCTGGCCGGAAGCCTCAATTTGGGCCCGAATGACTCCCTCACCCACGCCGGCCTGGGACAGTTCAATGACCTCCTCCAAAGTAAGGGCCGAGGTGACCGACGCGAAGGGAAGGAGGGCCCCGGCCAAGACTATGCTGGTCCCCAATATCCCCGGTCCCCTGCAAAGCAAGGATTTCATGGCTTTCTCCCTCCCGGCGCCACGCAGTTACAAAACCCGCAATTCGCCCTCGCTCAGGGTTGCCCGCACGGATTTTTCCCCTCGCAGGTAGAGCAAACCCTGGCTGGTGGCGCACACTTTGTAAACTCCTCGCTGCTGCTCGAACAGCAAACTGGTCAACCAATAGAGCCGCCAGATTCGCTCCCGCAATTCGCTGTTGGCCCGCAAGTCGGTAATGCGCAAGCCACAGTTGCGGGCGGCCTCCAGGCCGATGGGCCGCTGCGGGGAGAGGAACTCGCTGGGCTTGCTGAACTTCTCCAACACCCGGCGGATAATGACGCTACTTTCGCGGGCTGAAAGGTCGTGGAACATGTAGTCTTTGAGCCATTGCCGCACCAGTTCCCGGGCGAGTTCGACCGCATTGCGACACAGTTCAAAGGTGTGCAGGTCGTAGCGTTCCAACAACGGGGCATAGGCGGTCAAGCCGGCCTCCCCCTCCTCCCGCAAGGTCTCTCGGGCGTGGTCGAAACCCTGCAGAATGGCCGAAGCGGATACGTATTCGGTGCTCGTAGTGCCGTTGGGCAGGTGGCGGGTTACCGGCACGTAGGGTTCAATAGGCCCCAGGGCTGCCCGGTCGTCCAGGCAAATTTCGTTACAGGCCAGGGCCAACAGGGCCGCCGCACCGGTGACCAGATGGGGCACGAAGCAGCGGATGTAGGATATATTCCCCCGCAGGAAGACCACCAACTGCTCTGCCACCTCCGGTGTGCCGCCCTGACTGTTGAGAATCAGGTCCAGGCGGTCTCCTTCTACCTGCCGGAGGGCGTCGGAGAAGAGGAACAAATCCTCCGGGCAGGGGAAAGGAGTGGCGTCCGGGGCAGTACTACGGGCATTGCTCACGTAGAGCAGGGTGGGCCGCTCCGTGAACTCGGCCAAGTCCTGCAGGTCCCAGAGGATTTGCTCCTCTGGCGCTGCTTGCTCCTCACTGACCACCAGGGAGCGAAAAGTCGGCACTGTGCTCACCTCTTTTCTATGTCCCTACCGCCGCGGTGGGCAGTTCTGCGGCGAACTCCTCCCAACTCCTGCACCGGGCTGCCATCCGCACCAACCGTCCCAATTCCTCCCTATCCTCTACCTGTCCTATTTCTCCCGCTACCTCCTTCGGCACCACTCCAAACCGCGCCGCAAGGACCTCCAAAATAGCCTCCCGTTTTGCCCGAATGGCGCCCCTCTCCAAAATCTCCCGGTAAATCGGCGACTCCATGAGTACTTCCTCCCTTATCAACCTCCGTATCAAATCCCCTCCATAGCGCAGTCCCCCCAAAACCGCTATTCCCGTGTACACGTCGGCCCGCTCTTGTGCCTCTCCCACCTTACCTGCCCCCTCGACTGCCCGCTCCAGCACCTCCGGGCGGGGTTCCTCCCCCATCAGCGGCACCAGCGGCAACA
This sequence comes from Armatimonadota bacterium, assembly GCA_012961305.1. GTDB lineage: Bacteria > Armatimonadota > UBA10988 > UBA10988 > DTZQ01 > DTZQ01. The sequence continues at coordinate 8,248 of DTZQ01000153.1, forward strand.
GCGACCATCTTCCCTCTGCTTCTATCCAGGCCAACTTTTCCTCTGCGTCCAACTCCCACAGCCTAACCTCGGCAAACTCGAAAGTCAACTGCTGCTGCCCTCGCACCACCCCGGCCAAGCGGTTATGTCCCGGCCCTGGATACCCTTCTGCCGTCAGCCACACCACAACCGAATACACTGGCTATCTATGCTGTGCGTGCAATCCCACGTGATACCTCAACATCCGCCAGGGCATTTCCGCATCGTAGCGGGTTTGAAACTCCGGATGGGGAAGGAACCTCTCCCCTTCCATTTCCACCATTACGGCAAAGTCCACCCGCATTTCCAGGGCCGGCAGTTCTTTGGGCAGCCTTTGGAACCAGGTGGGTTCTTGACCCAGCACCAAAGCCAAATAGTCGGCTGGATGGCGGTCGGCGAAGTGCTTAACGGTAAGGTCGTATTCACCCATGGACTCACCATTGGAGCGCAAATGCGACGGCCATAGACCGTCCAATTGCGGCTAAATATGGGTGTGGCTGGCTGATTCAGATTCCCGTGGGGTAGGCGTCTCCCGAGGCCGACCGTGAATTTCCGGCAGCCCTACGTCGTTCATGGTGGGCGGGATTTCGTCCTCGCGGCCCAGCAGGCGCAGGAGGTCAATGACCCGGCGGCGGGCCAGTTTGTCCGAGGCATTGTACTCCGCCATGTCCAGCCAGGTCTGCACGGCTAAATCGAAGTTGGCCCCTCGTTCTTCCTCCGTTTCGGCGGTGGCGGCCTTCTTCTCGTAGATGCGGGCCAAGAAGTGCATGGCAATAGTGTCGTAGGGGTCATCCTTCTGCCAGTCCCGCTTTAACTGGAGAAGGGCCTCGTCATAGCGCCCCTCTTTGTACAACCTCCAAGCCCGTACATACCGCTGGTAAATGGTGGTAATAGCCCCTACGGATACCCGGTCGCAAAGGGGCCCCTCGTTGACCCATAAACCGCTGGTGTCATATCCCACCTCCTCCAGTTCCTTCAGCCGGCGGAGGTCACACAGGCCGTACTTGCGCAGGGAAATGCTGTACCATTTAAGGGCCTGGTCAATGTCCGGCACCCGCTCGTAGGCGTGGGCAATCAGGCGTTCCATGTAGGCCGGATGCTTAAACTGGAGGGCCTTTTTGAAATATTCGGCCGCCCGTTCGTAGTTGTTCAGTTTGTCGTAGAACGTCCAACCAAGTTCAAAGTACAGGTCGTAGCGGTTGGGGTTCCACTTGATGCCCTCCCGCAGGAAAGTGATGCCATCGCGGATGAACTTCGCCGCTTCCTCGGGGGAATTGGCCTCCACGCTCATGTTGTAAGCCAGATGCCAGCCGGTAATCGTCCACACCTCGATGAAGTTGGGTTCCAGCAGGGCTACGGCTTTGCAGATGGGCAACATGCGAAACCAGCGCCCGCTGTGCCAGTACTGGTCAGTCTTCATCCACAGGATGTCGGCAGCCAGACTGCGGAACCCTCCCATGATAGCGCCGATGGTGACGATGCTCAAGTCCTCCACCGGCAGTTCGGCCAACCGGTCCAAAGGCAATCCTGGGGGACGGTAGTTATTTTCCAATCGGTAGTGGAGAATGTCCTGCTCCAGAAAATAAATGCCGCTCAGTAACAGAGCCAGGCAGAGGAAAAGGGGCAATTTGGTTCTCATGGCTCCTCTCCTTAGAACTCCCGCTCATTGAAGAGCAGGTAGGCCACCAGCATCATGAACGCAATGTACAGAAGGCCGAATCCCATCACCTTGCCCATGTAAATCCAGGCGACAGGTTCGTCCAGGAGCATTTTTTGCCGCACATCGAAGTTCTCAAACCGAGGCACTAAAGTCGCCAGGATAGAAACGCCCAAGCGGGTCAGGAACAGTTCCGCCCGCTCCCCAATGTAGGCCAAGGTTTCGCCCATGCACCCCACAAAATAGACGAAGAAAGTGAGAATAATGGTGAACGCGGGCGTGGCGACCGTAGAAGCGGCCACGGCAATAGCCGTCAGCACGCACAGTTCGAAGAAAATCAGGATAATCGCCTTGATAGCGTTGGGGTCAATGCTGTGGGGAACCTTTTTGAAGTAATACACGATGAGGAAGGCAATCCCCATCAGCACCACGTTGACCAGTAGGGTGGCGACAATGCCCAGGTACTTGCCCAAAATGAACTCGATGCGGCGTACCGGTTTGGACAGAATAGTGAAAACAATCCGGCCTTCGATGTCTGCGGGAATCATGAAGGCCCCTTGTACCGCCGCAATCAGCAGGCCGAAGAACAAAATGCTGCCCAAACCGATGTCCACAATGAACTTAAACTCCTCCCCTACCGACAGGTAGGAGAACATCTGGGAAGTGGCAATAACAATGATTCCAAACACCAGCAGAATCCACAGGATTCGCCGGCGCATGGTTTCCTTAAAAGTACTTTGGGCAATGGCTAAAATGGTAGTCATGATTGGTTTTCCTCTCCTTCCTCCGTGCTCTCCCTCGGCGCTGGAGCCGGTCCTTGCTCGGGGCCGCGCACGCATTCGATGAACAGTTCCTCCAAAGACATGCGCTTGGGACTGACCGAGTCCAGATGTCCCTCATGGTCGCGAATGATGTTTACGGTTTCGTACACGGCGGGGCCATCGGGCACCTCTACTTTGATGCTCTCGTCCTCTGCGGTCAGGGTGCCCACCCGCTGGAGTTTCTCTCGACCCGCCGGATTAACCCCGCGGGCCCGTACTTCTAAAACGTCCCGCTTAATCAGCAAGTCTTCAATCTTCCCCACCCGCAGCAGACGGCCCCGGTCCAAGATGGCTACCCGGTCGATGATGGCCTCAATTTCCGCCAGAAAGTGAGAGCAGAGGAATATCGTCTTACCCTGATTCCGCAGGTGGAGGATGAGGTCCCGAATATCGCGGGAACCAATGGGGTCAACCCCCGAGGTCGGCTCATCCAGGAAGATGAGTTCCGGGTCGTTCAGCAGGGCCTGGGCCAGCCCAATGCGCTGTACCATGCCTTTGGAGTAGGTGTAAATGCGCTGGCGCGCGCTGCCGGTCATGCCCACTAAGTCAATCAACTGCGGAATCCGCTCCTGCCGCACCGCCGCCGGCAGGCGGAACAGCCCCGCGTAGAACTCCAACAGTTCGTACCCGTTCAAATGTCCATAAAAATAGGGCCCATCCGGCAAAAACCCAATGCGGTGCTTGACGTTCACATCCCGGGGGTTTTTACCAAACAACCAGGCCCGCCCGGAGGTGGGGAAAATCAGGCCCATCAGCAACTTCAGGGTGGTCGTCTTGCCCGACCCGTTGGGGCCGACCATGGCAAACACCTGGCCCGGCTCCACCTCTAAAGTCAAATCATCCAGGGCCAACACCCCCGGCCCTTCCAAAGGGGTTTTGTAAATCTTCGTCAGTCCTTCCGTGCGAACAACTGGTTCCATAATTTCACCTCCTTAAATTGCGTCGTCACTATTCCAACGCAAATTTAACCGCGGAAGTTTCCACTCCTTCACAAGCCCCACAGGCGAAACATTTTCCCACCGTGCAAGCAGAGGAAAGTTTCCCTTCCTGAGCGTGTTTATATTCCCGCCACAGGTAATCTTGGTCCACCAACAAATCCAAATGGGCCCAGGGCAAGGGGGTGTCGTAAGTCCAGGGCGTGTGTAAGTGCCCTTGTAAATCGTAGCCGAGTTCCTGCCAGGCTCGCCGCCAAGCCCCATAGGTGCCCCCATAGCCATGGGCCCGCCAGAGCACTTCGCCCACTTCCCGTCCCCCTCGGGCCAACAAACCCTGTATTATTGCCCATTTGGGACTTTCTCCCCGCACCTCCAAGTAGGGTTTACCTTTAACCAATTTCCGCAGGTGACGTAGTTTGGCTTCCAAACCCCTCTGAGGTTCCAGCGGAACCCACTGGAAAGGAGTGCCGGCCTTGGGTACAAAAGGCGAGACGCTCAGGGTCACCCGCTGGAAGGAACCTCCTTCCCACAGGCGCTCCGCCAGGGCAGGAATGGCCCTTACATCCTCCTCCGTTTCCCCAGGCAGGCCCACCATGAAGTACAGCCGCAAGTAGGGGAAACCCATTTCCCCGGCCAAGACAGCCGCCGCCAGCAACTGTTCGTCGGTCAGGTCTTTGTTGAGCCGCCGGCGCAGGTCCTCGGTGCCCGTCTCTGGGGCCAAAGTCAGCGTACGCTGTCCACTTTCGTACACCGTTTGCAACAGCCGTGGGGTAACGTTCTCTGCCCGGAGGGAGGAAAGGGCAATTTCCGCCCCCGCGGCCTGAAGTTGTGTGCAAACCTCTTCAATGGCCGAATGTTCCGTCACCGCGGCCCCTATCAGACCTATCCCCCTGCTTTGCCGCAAGCCCTTTGTTGCGCAGGAGACAATCGTTTCCGCAGCCCGCTCCCGGGGCGGGCGGAAAATGTAACCGGCCAAACAGAACCGACACCCGCGGGTACACCCCCGGGTCACCTCAATCAGGTACTTCCCCCCAAACTCCGTATCCGGCGTGAGAAAGACCGAACCAGTTGCCGCTGCTTCAAGGTCGGACAGCCAGCGCTTGCGGACCACGACCTTTTCCGTGCCGGTGGGCCGCTGCACAGCCGGCACGTACACCCCCTCAATTTGAGCCAGTCGCTCCAAACGAGCCCCCCGCTCCAGCGTGCCGGCCACTACTTCGGTGATTTCCTGTACTACCTCCTCCCCCTCGCCAATAACGAAGGCATCTATGAAGTTCACCAGCGGCTCCGGATTGCCCGTCACGCTGGGCCCTCCTGCCAGGACCAGCGGTTCGTCCTCTCCCCGCTCCGAACAACGCAGGGCAATGCCGGCCAACTCCAACAAGGTCAGGACGTGCAAGTAGTCCAACTCAAAGGAGAGGGAAAAACCCAAAATGTCTGCCTCCCGCACAGGCCGCTGGGTTTCCCAAGTGAACAATGCCGTACCGGTGCGTCGGTACTCGGCCAATTCCTCCCGCTCGGGCAGGAACACCCGCTCACAAAGGCTGGCCGGATGTTCATTTAGCCTGCGGTAAAGCGTCTGCCAGCCGAGGTTAGACATTCCCAACCAGTAAAGGTTGGGGAAGGCCAGCACCCAGCGCACCGGCACGGCACGGTCCCGAAAGGGGGACCCCCCCTCCCGGGCCAATCGAGCGCGGACTCGCTGGCGCAATTTCCAAGACATAAAGACTCCTACTTGGCTTCCCGCTCTTGCGTCAGCGTCGCTACCTCCTCCACAAAGCGGCGCGCATCCTCAAATTCCCGGTTGACCGAGGCAAACCGGACATAAGCCACCTCATCAAGCCTCCGCAGACGTTCCAGCACTTTCTCCCCGATAAGTCCACTGGAGACCTGACGAGTGGGTAGTCGGCGCAGTTCATCCTCAATTTCCTGGGTAATTTGCTCCAGCGTCTCCAGGGGAATGGGCCGCTTCTCACAGGCTTTAACCATTCCAGCCAGAATTTTATCTGGGTCATAGGCCTCCCGCCGTCCATCCTTTTTAATTACCACCAGCGTTTTGGATTCAGCCCGTTCGTAAGTAGTAAACCGATACCCGCATGTCCCACACTCGCGCCGCCGCCGAATGGCCTCCTCATCTTCAGTGGCCCGAGAGTCCAAAACCCGAGTAGGCCGATGACCACAAGCGGGACATTTCATAGGGACCACCTCACACCATGACCTTCATCCTTATTATAGCACAAGGTAACTGTTCTGGCAAGACTCGAAAATCGGCCTATTCCTACACAGTTTGGGGAAAAGTGAAAGGAAGCCAGTTTCGCTGCTCTATCCTTATGCCGCTGGCCGTGACCCGCTCCTTCACCCGGCCTCACCTCCTCCGTCGGCGGCGGAGATGGTCGTAGAGGACGGCCAGAATAATCATGGTGCCAATGGCCACCTGCTGCCAGTAGGGGTCTACCCCCAGCAGGTTGCAGCCGTTGCGCAGCAGGGCCATAATGAAAATCCCGATAATGGTGCCGGGAATGGAGCCCTGTCCCCCCAGCAAACTCGCGCCCCCGATGACCGCAGCAGCGATGGCGTCCAATTCGGCCATTTCCCCTGTGGCCGGCTGGGCGGAGATTAAGCGGGCGGCCTGTACTACCCCCGCAAAGCCGGTCAGCAGTCCGCACAGGCCGAAGAAACTCACCAAGTAGCGGTCCACCCGCAAGCCCGAAAGGCGAGCCGCCTGGTAGTTGCCCCCGATGGCGTAGGCCGCCCGCCCAAATCGGGTCTGAGCCAGAACGAAATGGAGCAAGCCGGCCAGGGCGAACATGAGCACCACCGGGATGGGGATGCGCCACAGGTAGCCCTGGGCGAGGGTGAAAAAGGAGTCTGGCAGGTCGAAAATTGGATTGCCCCCGGTCAGCAACAGGGCCAAGCCCCGAGCAATGCCCATCATGCCCAGGGTAACAATGAACGGCGGCATCTTGGCCCGGGTGGTTACCAACCCGTTAAACACCCCGCACAGGCCGCCCGTTGCCGCACCCATCAGCCCTGCCGACCAGGGGCTACGCAGCAGAGGCACAACCTCCTGGGTCATCATTAGTCCCGCCACCACCCCGGACAGAGCCAGCACCGAGCCCACTGAAAGGTCAATCCCGCCCGCGATAATCACGAAGGTCTGCCCCATGGCCACGATGGCCAGGGGAGCAACTTGCAAGGCCACGGTGAGCAAATTGCGCCGGGTGGCGAAAAAGGGCGATTTGAGAGTCAAAAACAGCCCCAAAGCCAACAGCGCCAACAGCGGTGCCAGCCGATTGGCCAGTTCCTGGAGCCACCCACGAGCAAGCCCTGCCCTTATCGTTACCTCCCCCCCGGCCTTCTTGGGCTCGGATTCCCTCGGTTCCATTTCCTTTTCCCCTCCCGGCAGCGGTGCAAGCCCAACAGAGTGCGCTGCTTCCCTCCTACGCCCATTATACCTTACTGCCGCCGCTTGTCAAGTCCTTGCCACCTCCCAGTTGACAACGGGCCTCAAATGAGGTAAAATGATGGACGCAAATTGCGCCTGGGCCACCGCGCTTCCACCACGATGCAGGATGCAGGATCCCCCCCCTCTATCCCCCCGCACGCGGGGGGAGGAAAGGGGG